>WQTQ01000001.1 GCA_009786175.1 Bacillota bacterium
TCGAAAGGGGTCATCAAGTACTCGCGTATCAAATTTAACGTATGAATTGCCACATGAAAAATCCCAAAAAGCAGTAAAACCATCGCGCCGCTTACCCCCGGGAACATTAACGCGCCCGCGCTAAAAATGCCGCCTACAAACAAAACCACCATTAAGCCGATATTTATCTGCACGTCTACATAAACGTCCTGGGTAGGCACAAACAGCGATAACGCGATAATAATTATCGCGGCAGCAACCGCAATGGGGTAGGAGTAGGGCTTTTTCACGTCCTTAGAAAGCGCGATTCTGTGAATAAGCGGAATACTGCCCGCCACCAAGCCCGCAATAAATGCCCCCGTTTGCAAAGAAAACCGCTGCAGAAAAAAGTCAAGGGCCGAAACAAGGGCAAGCAAACCAACCACCATGCCAATCCCCAGAGGGATTAAGAATTGCAAGGATTTTTTCGTATCAGTGAAAAGTTTATTTATGGCCTCAATTAACCTGTCATACACACGGAAAATAACAGCTAATGTGGCACCGCTTACACCGGGTACCAACATGGCCGCGCCAATTGCTGTACCTTTTAGGGCAAGGAATAAATATTGCAAATTATCACGCCTTTAATATATGCTCTAGGAAATTCCGCTTAACATATCCACTTATGCCCGTCCGGGAACATAACCGTCAGTGCATTTTGCAGCCACTTCATTTGCTCCGCATTCATTTTTTTTGTGGCGTTATCAAAATCGAGTTGGTAATCCGGGCTGTCTGCCGCAGTGGATTTGTACAGCAAAACCACTTCCGGTGCAAGGTAAGGTATGCCGTTTGCTTTCAAAATTGTCTTGTCCAGGCACCTTTTTATTTCGTGATTTTTCTTATACAAAAAGCAGCCGTCTTTCGCGGTGTTAAACAAAAATTCGATAAAATCTAATTCTACCTGTTCGGAATCATCAAAACTTACGGCGTACATGTCTTTTTCATGATCCGTAAAATTATAATGAGGGTTGGAAGGCATAACACACCAAATATTATCCTTAGCGCGCTTTTGATTGACCACACTTTCTATTTTATGCAGGTGTGGCGTACCGCAAGGTTCGTAAACATCCCAGCCTTCATTTAGCATGTGCCGGATAATTTTGTCCCTGTCTTCCCAGTATACAAGCACATCGGAATCTTTGTGAGGGCGTGTTTTTTCGCCCACGAACAGGTCAATGGCATGGCCGCCGCATATGGCATAGTCAACTCCAATTTTGTTCACAAAATCACTTAGCTTGTCTGCTAACTCCATGCCTATACCTCCAGATATATTCGGTTTTGATCCTGATTATGCTATTTCACATCTTTCATGGAAAGGGCGATACGCTTCTTTTTCAGGTCTACACTAAGCACTTTTACTTTTACAACGTCACCAAGCTGAACCGCATCCAGCGGGTGGTTGATGCGACGCTTCGCTATTTGGGAAATATGAACAAGCCCGTCCTGGTGGACGCCGATGTCCACAAACGCGCCAAAGTCTATTACGTTACGTACGGTACCTGTCAGCACCATGCCTTCAACCAAGTCTTCCATTGCCAAAACATCACTGCGCAGCAAAACAGGAGGAAGCTCGTCCCGTGGGTCACGGCCCGGTTTTTCCAGCTCTTTGATGATGTCCTTTAGGGTAGGAACGCCCACATTCAGGGCTTTTGCCACTTCCGCAACGTCAACTTTGGGCTCCACAGACAGGGCCTGAAAAGATTTTGCCACTTTAGCCGGGGCAGGGGGCGTGTATTTAAGATATGCTTCTGCAATTTCGTAAGATTCCGGGTGAACGCCTGTGTTATCCAGCGGATTTTTCGCGCCCGGGACACGCAGGAAGCCCGCACACTGCTCAAAGGCCTTAGGCCCAAGTTTGGCCACTTTTAGCAGTTGTTTACGGCTTGTGAACTTGCCATTCTGTTCCCGGTAGGCAAGGATGTTTTTTGCCACGGCTGGGTTGATACCGGCCACATAGGAAAGCAGGCTGGGGGAGGCTGTGTTAAGGTCCACACCTACGGTGTTTACGCAAGATTCCACCACACCGGACAAGGTTTCACTCAAGTATTTTTGGTTCATGTCATGCTGGTACTGGCCGATGCCAATGCTTTTAGGGTCTATTTTTACAAGCTCCGCCAACGGGTCTTGCAGTCTGCGCCCAATTGATACGGCACTGCGCAAGGCCACGTCAAAATCCGGGAACTCTTCCGCGCCCAGCTTAGACGCGGAATATACAGACGCCCCGGCTTCGTTAACAATTACATATTGGGCTTTTAAGCCGGTTTCCTTCAAAAGTTCCGCCACAACAAGCTCTGTTTCGCGGGAAGCGGTACCGTTGCCTATAGCGATAACGGTTACGTTATGACGTTTTATCATGTCTGCCAAAATCTTTTTAGACGGGCCGGTGTCTTTATTTGTGGTACAGTAAACCACGCCTGTCTCCAGCACTTTACCCGTTTCGTCAACAACTGCAAGCTTGCAGCCCGTACGGAAGCCCGGGTCAATTGCCAAAACAATATTTTCTTTTATTGGGGCCTGCATCAAAAGCTGGCGCAGGTTTTGGCCAAATAC
>WQTQ01000002.1 GCA_009786175.1 Bacillota bacterium
ATATTTCGACTTAATTATGAACCTATAAGCTACTGAGCTACTTGAATCTTTGCTTGTAGACGTTTTTCTGTTTCGGATTTCGCTTCATGCGTTTGACGTGACATAAGACGTACTTTATTTACACAAATTTTTATGATAGAATACGTACATAATAATACCGAGAGGTGATTTTTGTGTTAATTAAACCATCCACCGCGCTTCGCAACGAGTACAACATGATTTCTGAATTATGCAAGAAAAAGCAAGAACCCGTCTTTCTCACAAAAAATGGCGAAGGTGATTTAGTTGTTATGAGCATTGAAGCATATAAATACCGTGAAGAAATGCTGGACTTACGGGAAAAATTGCTCTCTGCTGAAGCTAACAGGTTATCAGGTGTGAAAACTTATACAATTGCGGAAGTAAGTGAAAAATTGCGGGGGCTTATTAATGGAAACTTATGATGTGCGTTTTCTTCAAGAGGCGTTGGATGATTTAGAAGAAATAATCTTGTATGTAGCGCAGGACAGCCCAAAAGCCGCGCTGCGTATGCACGATAAAATAATCGAAAAAGCTAACAATTTAACGATTTTTCCAAAACGCGGACGGCTTGTCCCTGATAAAAAAATGGCTGCGGCAGGGTATAGGATGTTGGGAATAAAGCCGTACATAGTCTTTTATCGCGTGGTTGAACGAAATGTTTTCATTTACCGCGTATTGCATGGGGCAATGAACTATCCCCTGTTGTATGAGAAAATGTTACAGAACGAATATGAGGATTAAGTAAAAAGGCATTTCACTACAGCTTTGATACAATACGCGAATCGTATCATAGTTGTAGTGAAAATGCCTTTATTGAAACTCTATTTATTTCTCGTTTGCCAACCGCTTATAAGCCGCAAGCCTGTGCATCGCGTCTTTTTCACATTCTGCGAACAATTCCTTTGCAATTTCCGGGAACTCCCGTTCAAGCACTTTGTAACGTGCCTCTCCCCGTATAAAATCCCGGAAGCTTGCCGTAGGTTCTTTTGAATCCAGTGTAAATGGGTTTTTGCCTTGTGCGGCAAGCAGCGGGTTGAAGCGGTACAAACTCCAATAACCGCATTCTACGGCGTCCTTCATTACTTTTTGGCTGTTGGCCATACCACCCGGTATGCCGTGGGCGATACATGTGGCGTAAGCAATTACGATAGACGGACCCGGGTACGCTTCCGCTTCTTTTATGGCTTTTAAGGTTTGGGCGTAGTCTGCACCCATGGCAATTTGCGCCACGTATACATAACCGTAGGTCATGGCCATTTGGCCAAGGTCCTTTTTGCCAACTTTTTTGCCGCTGGCTGCAAATTTTGCAACCGCCGCCGCAGGGGAAGCCTTGGAAGCCTGACCGCCTGTGTTGGAATACACTTCAGTGTCCATTATAAGCAGGTTAATGTCTTCGCCGGAAGCAATTACGTGGTCTAAGCCGCCGTAGCCGATGTCGTATGCCCAGCCGTCGCCGCCAAATGCCCAGATAGACTTTTTAACCAACATATCGTCGGAATCTGCTACATATTTCAATTTGTCTTCAACTTCGCGGCTGCAGCAGGTGTAACCGCATTTACAGTCCGCAAACCATCCCAGCAATTCTTTAACCGACTTGCGAACTTTTTCACTTGCCGCTTTGGAAGCTTCGCCGCATTCACTTGTGCCTTGGCGTGGCTGCTGCTTGTTGTAGTTTGCAAGCCATTCGTTTGCGGCAGCTATAAAGTCCTTGCCAACAGTGTCTTCACCCAGTTCCGCTAACTCTCGTAAAGTTTCCGCCAGCTTTTTGCGCCGTTGTTTTACCGCCAATTGGAAACCGAGACTAAACTCCGCTGTGTCTTCGAACAGGGAATTTGCCCAGGTTGGGCCTTGACCCTTAGCATTTTTTGTATACGGGGTAGAAGGCGCGGAACCGCCCCAAATGGACGAGCAGCCCGTAGCGTTGCCGATATACAAACGGTCGCCGTAAAGCTGTGTGATAAGCTTAGCATAAGGGGTTTCGCCGCAGCCTGCACACGCGCCGCTAAACTCAAGCAGTGGCTGCTGGAACTGGCTGTTTTTAACGGTGGCGAATTTATCAAAGGGGTTATCCTTGTGGGGTAGGGCAATTAAGCGGTTCCAGTTTTTGTTTTCTGCGGCGGAAATGTTCTCCGCAGGTTCCATAACAATGGCTTTCTCGCCTTTTTTGCCCGGACAAACTTGAGAACAAACGCCGCAGCCGTAACAATCCAGCGGAGAAACCTGGATTTTGTACTTGTATCCTGCGGCTTCTTTGCCCACGGCATCAAGCACTTCCAGGCCGCTTGCTTCGTCTTCTGTAAGCAGGAACGGACGGATTGTAGCGTGGGGGCACACATAAGAGCAGAAGTTACATTGGATACAATTTTGACTGCACCACTTTGGCAGATCTACGGCTACGCCGCGCTTTTCGAATGCGGCTGTGCCTTGTGGGAACGTTCCGTCTTCCCGGCCTTTGAACGCGGAAACAGGTAAATCTTCGCCGCGTAGCGAGTTAACTTCAAAATGGAAATCTTTGATGAACCCGGGTGCGTTGGTAAAGTCCGGGTCCGGCGTGTCG
>WQTQ01000003.1 GCA_009786175.1 Bacillota bacterium
CCAGGGTTCCTTATCTACGCTTTTGCCATAATGGTGCATAAATAAAACGTCATAGTCGAAACCCGATTTGTGTTTGTCCAAAGTATCCAAAACTTGAAACAATTTTTTGCGGCCTTCCATACTCTCCGGAGTATCTTCTATAAATTCTTGCCCAATAAAGCGCATGGCAGGCATTGTCTTGTACTCAAAACTTTCGACCTTAAAGCCGTCTTGCTGCCGCTTTACCATATCAGGCATAAATAAACACCATTGCACTTGTGCGTCACTGCCTTTTAGGTATTGAATATAACCAAACAATACAACGCCGTCCGTACCATATGGCCCGGTTTTGTTGCCTGCGATTTGTTCCCGCACACTCCGTTCCTTCATGATAGAAAAATCGGCAAATACCTTTGCCACTATTTCGCTTAACTGCTCATTAGCCCGGCTGCCTGTAGATAAATCACCCGACAGTTCATCGTCAAATATATCTAACGCCTTAAACACAGCTTCATTAACAACGCCGGACGGTTCAAGTTCTTTCAAATACGCGCGAAGCAGGGCGTTCTGCTCCTTAAAGCGCGCAAATACGCCCTGCATTAGAATCTGTTCATTTTCCGCAAGTTTATCGTCTGTCCACTGGGAATCATCCAGTATCCATTCTGTCAGTGCATCAAAAACACTTGGATTCTTCCCTCTTGCCTTACCGGCCCAAGAAACAATCCTTTTGTATTTATCGGAAGCAGATAATTTTTCCCCCTGACTCCCATCGATTTCTTTCCAATCGACTAAGTGAAAATCGTTGGTAAACTTCCATGACATGTCAAACCCTCCTTGAATAGCTACATTAATGGTGAGCGGATGAAAAATACGAGCCTGTCCGCTACGGATTTTTGAAGGAGATACACCGTGAAACCTTGTAAATGCCTTAGAAAAGCTCTCTTGTGTGTCGTATTGATAACGCATTGCCACATCAATAATTTTGCTATTTGGCTGCATTAAATCTTGGGCAGCTAAACTTAGCCGCCTGTTGCGAATGTACTCGCCAACAGTCATGCCCATAACTAAATGAAAAATAAGTTGAAAATGAGAACTTGACGTGTAAGTTTGGCTCGATACTTCGTCTATGTTAATTTCATTGGTCAAATGCTTTTCGATGAATTGAATAGCATTTGACAGACACTGTATCCAGTTCACAGGCTCCCTCCTCTCAAGGAATATCCTACAATAGGTGGTGTAGAAAGTCATGTCATAAAATACGATGATTTGTCCTGCTCTAGGAAATACAAAAGAACCACTGAACGCCGAATTTATCTGTAATATTTGCACACAGGGGCGTCCAATGAGCGTCTGTATGCAACTCGTGGACTTCCGCTTCTTTTGATAATAAATCATATGCTTTATGCAAATCCTGCTCCGTTGCAAAATTTATGCAACAACCACCCCTACTGGCAGGCAAATCGACCGATTGCATGAATATACTAAAATTAAATAATTTTATTTGTATGCCAAGCCAGTCATCAATCCATTTACTTGCAGATGTGTCTTCTGATGTTTTTTCCGCGCCGAACGCTTCACAATACAGTTCACACGCTTCGATGACACTCTTTTTATCTTTTAAGTTAAATATCAAGTAGCAGAAAGACTGTTTTTGGACAATATCCGGCGTTGCGGCTAAATTTTCCGTGACTTCCGATAATTGATTCTCATTCGCCGTATTCCAATCGTAATCCATATTAGCAAGCCGGTTTTCTATTTTTTTTGCCTTTGTGTATAGCAGCTTAACATCGGATTCGTTGCTAAAATCGGCTTGTTCCACTTGACGGATGAAATCCGTTACTACTTCCTTGTGTTCGTGCAGGAGAGAAACTTTTTCATCAATGGCATCGATCTTTTTACCATGCGCTTCTAAAACGACTTTTGAACCGGCAATGTTGAATATCTGTTGAATAACCTTGATGCTGATATTCAGTTTGCGCAGGACTAAAATTTGTTTAAGCCGATTTATGGCAGTTTCGTCATACATTCTGTAAGCGTATCCGTCACCCCGGGTGCTGGTTAATAGTCCCAATTCTTCATAATACGTCAATGCGCGTACGGAAACGCCGTATTGCGATGATATTTTGCTCATTTTAAATAATTCGCCCATGTTTTTACCTCCATTATCAAAAATTTATATGAAACGGGGTAAGCCACAAATTGGCTTACCCCGTTTCATTATTTTTAGCTGTATCGTTATCCCAAATCGGGTAACAATGACTTCTTGCACTCGACAGGACTTGAACCTGCAAGGTATTTCTACCACTAGATCCTTAGTCTAGCGCGTATGCCAATTCCGCCACGAGTGCATAAGACTGCCGTAAAAACGCCACTTTTTGTTATGTTAATCGTTCAAGCATATAAGACTTTTAGTATTTCCCATACTAGATTGTAATCTTGTACCCCTAACCATCAAAGTATACTAAATTATTGGCTAAACTGTCAATAGGCATATAATGAAAATCCACGACAAACGCATGAAAAAATTTCAGAAAAATGTTAAACTCATCATCGAGGTGATGAGCAATGAACAATATCTTACAATGGCTTGACCTGGCAATAGATG
>WQTQ01000004.1 GCA_009786175.1 Bacillota bacterium
GCCGGGGAAGACGCGGGCTGTCTAACAGCGGAAGGCGCGCAACTTCTGGACCCGTCCGGCACACTTGAACCCGGTGCCATTCTTTGCCCGCCGGAAGGCGATGCGGGTACGGGTATGGTGGCAACCAACAGCGTTGCGGAACGGACAGGCAATATTTCCGCCGGTACTTCCGTTTTCGCAATGATAGTGCTGGAAAAGGCACTTTCGAAGGTGTACATGGAAATTGATATGGTAACAACCCCCGCAGGCAAGCCTGTGGCCATGGTACACTGCAACAACTGCTGCAGTGACATTGACGCCTGGATAAAATTAATTGAAGAATCCCTTGGGGCCTTTGGCGCGACGGTGGATAAAAACACCCTGTACGAAACCCTTTACCGCAAAGCCCTGGAAGGGGAAACCGACTGCGGCGGCGTTTTGACATACAACTACTACTCCGGCGAGCCTATTACCGGCTTTACAGAAGGCCGCCCGCTGCTTGTGCGCAAGCCCGACGCCAAGTTCAGCCTTGCCAATGTAATGCGCAGCCTTGTGTTTTCCGCAATCGGCACGCTGAAAATTGGCATGGAAATACTGGATGGCGAAAACGTACGCCTAGACCAGCTTCTTGGACACGGCGGTTTCTTTAAAACCCCGGAAGTTGGCCAGCGGCTAATGGCGGCGGCACTTGGCACGCCTGTATCCGTAATGGAATCTGCCGGGGAAGGCGGCGCGTGGGGCATCGCCATTTTAGCGGCCTACGCGGTGCAAAAAGCCGGTGACGAGACACTGGAAGCGTATCTTGCAAAAGTATTCGCCAATGAGAAAGGCACAACAATAGAGCCTTGCGCCCTAGACGCGAAAGGCTTTACAGAGTATATGAAGGCATATGTAAGCGGGTTGGAGATAGTTAAAGTGGCGGTTGAAGGGTAAAAATATTAGTTGTGCTACGGCAGCTGGCAAGAATATCAGTAATGAATATATCAGGAAGGATATTAACAATGTCCAATTTCAAAACCCAAAAAGCATTAAAACTCAAACCCGAAACTTTGGCGAAGCAAGTATTTGAGGGCGAAGAACTGCAAAATATTTTGGATTTTGTTCAGTTTTTACGCGCAAATGGAATGAAACCCAAATTAGCAGCCTTTAATGCTTGGGAAGTGGTCGTCAGTAAGCAGAACGCCAACTATACAAACAACCAAATATTACGGCGGCTTCGCATTGACCCAGAACAGAAAACGTGGTCTGTCAACTTACATTATTTTGCAAAGTATGCCGACCATATAATCGATGAAACAGTAATAAATTTTGTATGGTGCAATCTTTATAACAAAAGATGTAATCGTAGTGCTAAAAATCCTGATTGTAATTGCAGAGCAATTAAAAGCATGATGATTTTTAGTAAAACATTTGACAATATGTGTTGCAACGAACAAATCCGCATAACCAATCCTTCTGCCAAAGAGTTGGAATATATTAAAGAGTTAGTGTCCGTAGCAAAAAATATAGTTGAAAATAAAGTTGCTACAAGGCAATTGGATCTCTGATAATTAAGCATTCACGGTAGCTGCTACAACAAAATTCTCTAACCTAATATCGCGTTGTATCTAACCCTAAAAGCCTCGACGGATATTTACAAATCCGTCGGGGTTTTAGTTTGTAAGTCTTTCAACATGATTAAGCCCTATTGAATGTTGAGTTTGATCCAAATGTCGTTGGTAATGGTGATTACTGTATATAGGAAAGGTCGCTCATACGATTAATATAATGCTTTCCGTCTTCATTTTATATGGTGTACAGATTGACAATGTTGAACTGTAATAATATTCTTCACTTTAAACCTCCAATTTAAGTCATCTCAATATTTGCTTCGTTCTTCATTAAATATACACGCTGCTCCCAAATAAGCCTCTTTATTTCATCCATAAACTAGAACTGTGTGCTTGCAATCTAATATTAACAAGGTTATACTTGCTTACGTTGGGGTAAAATTGTTAGTTGCCTGAGTAGTTTCAAGACACTTAGGGTTTGCTGATAACTGCATAAAAAGCATAGCAAGCCACCTTTTTTTCGATTATGATAATGTAGGAGGCAGGCGAAATGGATTGGCAAACAAAAATGAACAAAGCGGTAAGCTATATTGAGGAAAATCTTACCGGGGAGATTAAGTCGGAAGTCATTGCTAAAATGATTGGCTATTCTGCATGGGAGTTTCAGCGTATGTTCTCATTTGTTACAGATACCTCTTTAGGTGAATATATCCGTAGCAGAAGACTAGCTATTGCAGCATACGACATTCAAACCAGTGATAAAAAAATCATAGATATTGCACTAAAATATGGCTATGATTCTAGTGCTGCTTTTTCTCGTGCATTTAGCCGTCAGTTCGGCATATCGCCATCATCAGCGCGCAATGAGGGTGTTAAGCTAGAGCCGTATCCTAAAATCACCTTTCCTACTAAAAAAGAAGGAGGAATAATAATGAGTATAGAAAAAACATTTGATAATCTTTCCGACGAAATCATAAAACCGGGGGATGTTTATGATAGAATCGAAGATGAAATTGAGAATCTCCCGGAGGTTGCACTGGTAACATTTAAGTCGGAATTTATAGACGTAATTAAGAGCAGACCCGACATGGAAATAGTTACTGATAAACTGGCTATCAATGACTGTGATAATAATGTTTA
>WQTQ01000005.1 GCA_009786175.1 Bacillota bacterium
GTTTGGCTGCAGAAAATACAAGTATGTGGCCAGGCCGTTAAACCGTTCCATAGATAAATTGTTATAAATATATCGCCGCCGCACGTTGGCATTGTCGATGTGATATTCTATAAAAAATGTTGTCATTACGTGGGCCGGATGTTTCTTGCGAAGCAGTTGGAAGACAGACACCATGCGGCCCAGGGAATATTCCGCAATGCCCGGGCAAATACCCTCCGCTATGTTAAACCGGATTGGCAGCCCGCCATCGTATCTGTAATACGCTGTTGCAACCGTTGTGTACCCCCGCTGTAGCAGCGTGTCAGGGGCTTCGGTAAAGGTCACGTGCCCCAATAATGTATGCGGCACGGCATCGTCGGCTGTAAACGAAGGTTTATCTGTTGGAAAAATGTCTGCCGCCAAAATATCCGGCTCATTGAGGGCAGTAACAACAGGTCCTTCACTGTTTCTATTTGCCGCAAGCACAACTATAAAAGCAATTGCCGCCACACCAACGGCGAGTAAAACTCCTCGCAATTTCCGACTCATGTATGCTCTCCCTTCTGCGGCATTACGCCATACCATTTATCTAACTTTTGGCTGCTGCAAAAGCCAACCAATGCGGTTATGTCTTGAAAAAATTCCGGCTGCAGGGCGTAGGCGGTCATGCGCAAATGCCCTTCCAGTAAAATATAACGGCTTTCCGTTTCCTCTGTAAGAAATATTAATGGCGGAAATACAGTGCCGTTTTTTAGACTTTCTTCCGCCTTTATAAAGCCGTCGTTTGGCACGTCGTAAATAGTTTTGCCCGCCCTAATTGTCTTTGCCGCTTCTACTGGCGAACCTGTATAGTCGGAAAGTTCGTTCCAGTAGCTGTATTCGATATAAATTATTTTATCCATGTCGTCTATGCCGAAGGATGCCCATACCCAATTAACTGTTGACGGGTAGTTGGTGAAAAGTTCATCGTTGCGACCGTAACCACGGAAGCGGTTTAACACCTCTGCCCGTGCGGTGTTTTCTTCTGCGGATAATACACTGCCGTCTGTGATAACTTCCACCGGGATGCCAAGCTCGTCCAGTACAGCTTTTATTTCCCCGGAATAACGGGACGATGCAATTTCCATTTTTAGAAATTCGTAAACCATTTCATTTTCGCACGATTGTCTTATTATTTTCATCCGTCGTCATTCCTTTGTCAATATTTTTCTACCCCCTGATATCAGGGGGTAAATTTATAACAAATACACAAATACATTTGTGCCTTCCTGCAGGCCCTCAATGCCCGCATCAATAATAAAGTATCCGTCGGCTTTGGTAAGGGTGGTTATGGCGGCAGATTTGCCAAACACCGGTTCTGCAAAATAAGCCCCGTCGTCCCATTTTAGTTTGCAGGGGTAAACCGTCATTTTGCCGCCGTCCGCCGGGGCATTGCAGGTAAGCTGTGCGGGTATGGGCAGTTTTGTCGGGCAGGATATATGGGTACGCCTTATGCCCCCAAGCAGCAGTTCGAACACAACCATTGCGGATACAGGGTGGCCGGGCAGGCCCATAATTAACGTACGGGAAGCTTCGTCTACCGCCAAAATAGTTGGCTTGCCGGGTTTTAACGCCAACCCGTGTGTAAACACCCCCGGGCTTGCCGCATTGTTAACTGCCTTGGCTGTAATGTCGTACTTGCCATAGGAACTGCCGCCGGAAACGGCAACAACGTCACTTGCCTGCATACCTTTGCGCAGGGTTTCTTCCAGTAAGTCTAAATCGTCCGGCAATATAACGGAGTTTAGAACCTCTAACCCGTTTTTTTCGGCCATTCCCGTTAAAGAATAACCGGAAATGTCCCGTATCTTACCAAGGGGGGTATCCTCTTCCGGCGGAACTAACTCGTCCCCTGTGGAAATTATCGTAATTTTGGGCCTGCTGTATACAGGCACATTTATTATCCCTGCCGCGGCCAGTGCGCCAATGTCTTTGGGCAGCAATTCTCTGCCCGCATGGAACAATAACTCGCCCTTTTGCATGTCGTCGCCAATTTCTATTATATTTTCATAAGCGGCAACAGGCTGATAAACCGCAATGCCGTTTTCGCTAAAATTTTCTGTATATTCTACCATTACAACAGCGTCCGCGCCTTCAGGCACCATCCCCCCGGTGGGAACTTCTGCACATTGTCCGCTTTGTACTTGCAGGTTAGTGCCGTGCCCTATGGCTACTGTGCCTGTAATTTGCAAAAAGCCAGGGGAACTTTCGCTTGCGCCGGCAACGTCTTTTGATAAAACTGCATAGCCGTCTACGCTGGACCGGCGAAAACTCGGCAAATTTTGCGGTGCGTAAATATTTTTTGCCAGAGCACGCCCGCATGCTTGATTTAGCGGCACGGTTTCATGTTTGTAAAGCCAATTTTTGGTGGCGTTATTAATTTTATTTATGGCAACCTCAAGGGTGTCTACTTTTAAAAAGTCCATGGCAACCATCCTTTATGCGATATAAGAAAAAACCCTTTCTGCGCTATACAGAAAGGGTATTGGATCACCGGTTCTTGATATGTTTGGAACTGTCAATCTCACTGCTATATGTTTAATCTTGCGTGGAAAATATTGACAGAGCTTTAACACAAACCAAAAACTATGCGCGTTCCACGTTTGCGGCTTGTGGGCCTTTTGCACCTTGTACAACTTCGAAGCGAACTTCTTGGCCTTCTTCAAGGGT
>WQTQ01000006.1 GCA_009786175.1 Bacillota bacterium
GTATGCTACCCCCTGATATCACATTGGCGAATGTGATATCAGGGGGTAAATTAGTCCCTTCATTGCAGTCATTGGCAGCTCTGTTTTATAACGCCGCCAACCATCACAAACCTAACATTAAAATCGTCGTCTATGGCAATAATGTCCGCGTTTTTGCCTTCACACAGCGAGCCTGCGTATTCGTACATACCAACAGCCTTTGCCGGGGTGGCAGTTGCCATTGTAACTGCGTCTGTAAGGGTTGTGCCGACAACTTCGTACATATTTTTAACGCAGCTTATAAGCCCGATAGAACTGCTGGCTATGGCACCGCCCGGTGTGCGGGCTACGCCGTCTTTTTTTGTAATGGTGTAACGCCCCAGGTTGTATTCGCCGTCGGGCAGGCCTGCAGGCGCGGCAGAGTCTGTAACCAAAATAGTTTTATCCGGGCCTTTTGCCCAAAATGCCGCCTTTATTGCCGCCGGGTGAACGTGAATTAAATCACAAATAAGTTCGGCATAAATGTCATCTGATGTAAGTATCGCGCCAACCATACCCGGTGCCCGGTGCTGCAATTGGCTCATTGCATTGTAGATGTGGATGGCTATTTTGCCCCCGGCTTTTATGCCCGCGACGCCTTGTTCATAAGAAGCGGCAGTGTGGCCAAGGCAGCAGTTTATGCCCAATGCAGACAGGCTTTGTATGGCCTCTATGGCATTTGGTATATCCGGCGCGATAATTATGCTTGTTATGCCGCTTGGCACGGCTTTTTGGGCCGTTAGGGCAAGGTTTTTAATGTCATCCAGGTTTATGGGCTTGATGTACTCGGGCACGTGGGCACCTTTGTATTCCGGGTTAATGTACGGCCCTTCCAGTAAGATACCCGCAATGTTCGCGCCGTCTATCCCGGTGGAAATTGCCAGCCGTATGTTTTCCACCGCGTCGTAGATGTTCTCCATTGGCGATGTTACCGTGGAGGGGAAGAAGCTTGTAACCCCTTCCTTTAATTTATATACAGACATTTCATTAATTTGCCCCGGTGTGGCACTCATCACGTCCAGCCCCATAAGGCCGTGGGTGTGAATGTCGATAAGCCCGGGCATAACCGTTAACCCCCGCAGGTCAATTACTTCCCCATTAAAATGGGAATTGGCAGATGGCGCGCTTTCTATGCCGCTAATTTTACCCTTTTCGGTAGAATACGCCCGCAGGCCATGGGTTTTGCCATTAGAAATGCTTTTATCGGATAGTAAGGTGTACATGTTTTCATCCCTTCCGTTTTTTGGGATAAATATATCATGGAAATAGCCGCGTGACAAAGTCAAGTTTTTGGTGTATTCTTGTTCACAACATAAATTGCTATAGGAGTTGTATATTCATGAACAAAAAGCCAATAATTTTTAGCGGTATTCAGGCAACGGGAATCCCAACGCTGGGAAGTTTTCTTGGGGCCATTAAGCATTGGGAACGGTTAAGCACAGACTACAACTGCCTGTATTGCGTTGTAGATCTGCATTCAATAACCGTCCGGCAAGACCCGGAAGCTTTGCGCCAATATTCTTATGGCATGCTTGCCTGGCTTATTGCCCTTGGGCTGGACCCGGCAAAAAACACCCTGTATTTCCAATCGCAAGTGCCTGCCCATGCAGAACTTTCTTGGGTTTTAAACTGTTTCACATATGTAGGCGAACTTAACCGTATGACACAGTTTAAAGACAAATCGGCAAAAAACGCAGACAATATCAACGCAGGGCTGTACACATACCCGGTGCTTATGGCGGCGGATATTTTGCTGTTCCAAACAAACCTGGTGCCCGTTGGCGAAGACCAAAAGCAGCACCTGGAACTTGCCCGGGACGTTGCAGGCCGTTTTAACAATATATACGGCGATGTATTTAAAATACCCGAGCCGTTTATTGCTCCTGTTGGCGCACGCATTATGGGACTCCAAACACCGGAAAATAAAATGTCTAAATCTGACGAGAACGAAAACGATATTATTTTCCTATCCGATGCGCCTAACGCAATTTTGAAAAAATTCAAACGGGCCGTAACAGACTCCGGCAATACAATCCGTGTCGCGCCGGAAAAGCCGGGCATCACTAATCTGCTTACAATTTACTCCTGCGTCACAGGCAAAACCTTGAAGGAAAGTGAAGCAGACTTTGAAGGTAAGATGTATGGCCATTTAAAAACCACCGTTGGCGAAGTGGTGGTAGAAATGCTGAAACCCTACCAGGAAGAACAGGCCCGCCTTATGGCAGATACGGCCTACTTGGACAAAGTTGCCGCCGAAGGTGCGGCAAAGGCCGCAGAAATGGCCGCTCCGACATTGGCAAAGGTCAAAGAAGCCCTTGGGTTTGTGGTGTAGATAACGCAAAAATTACCCCCTGATATCAAAAGTAATATCAGGGGGTAATTTTATTTTGCTTAAGGTGCAAAAATGAGAGTAAATTACTAATATCACGCAAAAATAATAAAATACCATATGAAATCTTTGACAAATTGCCAAAAATGGTGCAAAATCACCTGTAATCATGTTTGCAATATAAACATTACACCATTAAACTATATTAGCACTCAACAAGACAGAGTGCTAATAAGAATTAGTCAAGGAGGCTCTCAGATGAAGTTAAATCCATTATGCGACCGCGTAGTGCTTAAACAATTAGAGGCAGAAGAAACCACAAAATCAGGCATCGTGCTGCCGGGCGCGGCACAAGAAAAGCCACAACAAGC
>WQTQ01000007.1 GCA_009786175.1 Bacillota bacterium
TTTTTATCCCAATGGCCGGGCGTATGACAGACCGCTTTGGGGTAAAAACTATGATGTTTATTGAAGGGTTTGCGTTTATTGCCATATACATATTGTTTGGCATTTTCAGCGCAGGCTTGATGTCCGGGACTATTGCGGCAATAGGCCTGCCGCTGATAATCATTTACGCCCTGTGTATTTTTGACCGTATGACTATGCAGCTTGGGATGATTCGCGTATTGTACCTGCGTAATATTGCGGTGGATAAATCGGAAATTTCGCCCACACTTTCCACGGGAATGAGCATAGACCATGCAATTTCCATTATTTGTGCCTTTCTTGGGGGGCTTGTGTGGGAAGCTTGGGGGCCCCAGTATGTATTTTTTATTGCGGCCATTTTGGCACTTGGTAATGTTGCGGTTGCTGTAAAACTGCCGCGGAAAAGTGAAGCTGCATCGATATAAAGCGCGCTTGCGCGCGCGTTTCGTAAAGAGCAATTTCCTACAGCATAAAAAAAAGGTATTGACACAACCGTTGCGTCAACGGCTATCTTGTAGTTAGACAGCAAAATTTACTGTACTCTAATTTGCAAAGGATGGTAGTAATCTATGACAGAATTAATCAAATCCGGGGATCTTTCGGCCCGCTACGGTGTGTCAACACGCACGCTCCGCTATTACGAAGAAATTGGGCTTATCCAAAGCAGGCGGACAGAAGGCTACGCCTACAGAATGTATGACGACGCCAATATAAAAAGGCTGGAGCAGATTTTAATCCTGCGTAAGCTTAACATTGGCATCAAAGACATACGGCGCATCTTTAGTACGGCAGGGGCCGATGTAGTTTTGGAAGTGTTGGAGAAAAAAGTAAGCGACATTGACGAAGAAGTGGCACTTTTACACGAGTTGAAAGAAATAGTAATCACATTTATCCGCCAGATAGAGCAGGCGGATTTTACAAAAGATTCCGATGTGAAACTGCTGTATGACAAGGCGAAGGAAATCAAAACACAGCTGGCCAACCCGGAATATGCGGGTAATTCTTCCCCTGTACACCGGTTGTTTGAAGTAACGGAAAGGCTGGAAGAAAAAGCTTCTTCAAGGCTGCAAGTACCGGAAAATGTAATGAAGCGGTTATTGCAAAACGTGTATTTTGTATGGGGAGATGGAATAAACGTAGCCAATGAACTTGGCCGCAAGCATGGCATTTATGTGTACCATACCTGTGATAACCGGTACAAACATACTCAAAATGCCGATCCCAAGTTCCAGCCGGGATTGTTCCGCTTTGAAATGAATATGGAAAATTATTTTGCACAGGATCCCGAAGACGCTATGCAAAGGGAGCAGGAAATTGTGCGGGATTACACACCCATGGTTATAATGGATTTGATTCAGCTTACAGCGGTACATGAAAAAATAATTTGTGAAAATGCTATTGACATTGACAGCATTATGCCCTTTGTAACCCACGCGGTTACGATTACTGACAGCAAACCTTCCGCTGAGTTTGCCAAGCGGTATAAAAATGAAATTAGCAGCCTTGATATTTCGGCAGAAGAAAAGGAAAGGCGTTTCCGTAGGGTGGACGAAGTATGGGGAGAACCCAAACAGCCCCGGGAGGTTGCGCAATACGGGGTTAAGCAGATTATATGGGATGATAATTCCACAGTTGAGCAGACTGCGGACATTGTTGCTGAGTATTTTGGGTTGCCTGTGGAGTAGCCTTTTATGTAACTACCCCCTGATATCATATTGGCCAATGTGATATCAGGGGGTAGTTTTTAACGTTCTTTAATGGGGACGTAAATTTCTCCCCATGTGTTACCGTCGTTTAAATCTGAATGGGTGCTTTCGTCGTAATATTCGAAGTCTATCCGCGTAGTGTCATACTCATATTTAGATTCCGGCAGCCAGTTGTTAAGGATTTGCTTCCATGTGTCTTTCAGCGAGCTGCCAAATTGTTCGTACTTAACTATAGGGGTTGTAAATATCGCGTATAAGCCGCCCTGTACTTGGTAAAGATACGTGCCGGGCCGCTGGGGAACATCCTTGTCCACCTCGTCTACGCCTACGCCCAGCATGTATGTGAAGCAGTCATGCTCTTCATCTATGTCGAAGCAAATGCCCACTTCGCAGTGGAATGATTTTGTATAGGTATTGTGCAGAGTGGAAAGTGCGGCTTCGTATTCCAGGTTTATTTCTTCCCAAAAAGCCGGGATGTTTGCGATTTTGCTTACGCCCGGCATCCTGTGGCGGGATGTGTAGCCAACAACGGCAAATGGTTTAACTTCTTTAATTTGAACCTGCATTTTAATTCCTCCTTGTATAAGCGGGCGGGTAGGGTGTGCGGCAACATGCAAACGGTACAGCGAAGGCGGGTACCCGAAATGTTTCTTAAAAGCTTTGGTAAACCCTGCGTGTGTCTCGAAGCCGTAGGTCATTGCCACGTCAATAATTTTTTTGCCCAGAGATAAATCGTACAACGCGTACTCAAGCTTGCGGCGGGTTACATAGTTCATAAGCGGCGTCCCGGTTAATTCCATAAAAACCCTACGGAAGTGGTAGACGGAATAATTCATCACGCGCGCCAATTCTTCGGCTGTAATGTCCTCGGTTATTCTTTTATCAATTTCGTCTAGTACACGCTGAATAACTGATGATTTATATTCCATTGCAACACCTACTTTTCTGCAAAAAAGATCACTAATGATGCGGTAGGATTTTTTTCATATCCAATTACATAATTTATTTTATTGTATCCGCATTTTTCCAGAAGCAGGGCAAACTCATCTATGCCGTACCAAT
>WQTQ01000008.1 GCA_009786175.1 Bacillota bacterium
GAACGACATACCAAAGTCGCCTCGCAGAGCACTTCCAAGCCAGCGTAAATACTGTTGGTACCATGGGTCATCTAAACCAAATCGCTCACGCATCAGCAAAATTTCGTTAAGTGTTACGTGTTCTTCCATCATACGCCGTTGTGACACAAAGTCACCGGGCATTATCCATGCTAAGCCGAAAATAACCAGCGATATAATAAAAATTTGAGGAATCACGATAAGTAATCTTCTAATTATAGTTGCAACCATAATCTCTGCCTCCTATTCCATCGCCACGTAGTGGGTGTCGCTTAACTTTTTCAAATCATATACCCTGCCGCCATCGCCATAATACATGTCATATTGGCTTTCATACTCTTTTGTTAACTGCTCCCGTTTTAACGCGTTTTCCTCGCGCATCCTTGGGTTGGCATCCGGTATGGCCGTAATTAGCCGCCTTGTGTAAATATGCGTAGGATCTTTGTAAATATCTTCACGGCTGCCGTATTCCACAAAACGGGAGTTGTGCATAATTGCCAAGGTCTCGCACATGTGTTTTACAACGCCCAAGTCGTGACTTATAAACAAGTAGGCCAAGCCAAGTCGTTCCTGTACTTCCTTCAAATAGTTAAGCACCTGCGCCTGTACAGACAAATCCAATGCAGAAACCGGCTCGTCGGCTATAATTAGTTTGGGCTTTAGGGCTATTGCCCTTGCAACCCCAAGTCGTTGCCGTTGCCCGCCGGAAAATTCGAAGGGGTACTTCATGGCCGCCTGGGAAGGCATACCCACAATGTCTAACAGTTCGTCCACACGTTTATGCCGCTCAAGTTTTGTCAAATTTTCAAAATTTTTGATAGGTTCTGTCAAGATGTCAAAAACCCGTTTGCGTGGGTTTAATGCCGAAGAAACATCCTGGAAAATCATTTGTACCTCTTTGCGGTAGGCAGAACGGTTTTTGCCAATATACTTTGTAATGTTTTCGCCATTAAAGAAAATAGTGCCGCCCGTAAGTGGTGTAAGGCCAAGTATTGCCTTACCCGTTGTGCTTTTGCCGGAACCTGATTCGCCTATAAGGCCAACTGTTTCCCCGGGGTTTATAGTAAGGCTTACATCGTCAACCGCTTTTACATATCCTTTTATCCGGGAAAGAATTCCCTTTCTTATAGGGTAGTGAACTTTTAGGTTCTTTACCTCTAGCAGTGCCATAAGTCCACCTACCTTTCCCCGTTGCTAGGCTTAGGCTGTGCGTCCCTGCCCCGGAATGTAAAATATTTGTAGCAAGAACAAAGTACGTAATGCCCCGGCCCAACTTCATGATACGTTGGGGTTTCTTCATGTATATGCTCTTTAACCCAAGGTGTGCGGTGGCTAAAACGGCAGCCGGTCCTTGGCATAAGGTGCAGCGGTGGCACCATACCCTGTATTACATGTAGTCTGTCCACCTGGTCATCCATATTTGGAATGGATTCTATCAAAGAGCGCGTGTATGGATGCTGCGGGTTTTCGAACAAGTCCCAAACGCTTGCTATTTCTACTATTTGCCCTGCGTACATTACCGCAACCCTGTCTGCCATTTCTGCTACTACCCCCAAATCATGGGTAATAAGAATAATGGAAGACTGCATGTCTTTTTGCAGCTTACGCAGCAAGTCCAAAATTTGTGCTTGTATGGTAACGTCCAACGCAGTTGTAGGCTCATCGGCTATAATCAGGTCCGGTTTACAAGAAAGAGCCATTGCAATCATAACCCTTTGCCGCATACCTCCCGAAAGCTGGTAAGAATATTGTGTATACGCAAGTTCCGGGTTTACAATGCCAACAGAGTTTAGCAATTCTATTGTGTAGGCTTTTCTTTCGGTGGCATTCATTTTAGTATGGTACGACAAAACTTCGTCAATTTGAGAGCCAACCCTTAAAAGAGGGTTTAACGCAGAAAGCGCGTCCTGAAATATCATACTTATATGCCCGCCGCGTATCGCGCTTAGTTCCGACTCGCTCATAGCGATCAAATCTTTACCGCCAAACATTACCGTACCATCAATGCGGGTATAATTTTCATTATGCAGCTTTGTAAAAGAAAGAGCCATCGCGCTTTTGCCCGAACCAGATTCGCCAACTATAGCAAGCACTTCATTTTTATTAACATCCAAATCAACGCCATCTACTGCGGCATAGTACTTGCCTTCTACCCTAAATGACGTTCGTAAATTTCTTATCTTGAGAACAGTTTCCACTAATGGGTACACCTCCTCGTTTTGCTATTTATTTGCCGTAAATTTGTTCCGAGCAGGATATCACAAGATAATGCCTTTGTCTACACCAAAAATTTAATCACTATATATTCCTTCTGCCAAATCAAACTGAATTTTGCGCTTATATCATGTACATTTTGAACAATTCGACATGAAATTGTAACAATAGTCAAATTGCAAGCACAAATAATGTTCAAAACAAACATATATAAACGCAAGAAAATCTGCCATTATGGAAAATTTCATAATTATGTATATGCAGCCAATCTAAATGATTTATCAAGAAAAACAATTATGATAAATAAAAAGACCTATAATGCATAAACATTATAAGTCTTTACTAACTCCCCGACCAGGATTCGAACCAGGGACCTACCGGTTAACAGCCGGTTGCTCTACCGCTGAGCTATCGAGGAATATATATAAAATATATCAAAATCCATTTCATAAGTCAAGCGACATTAAAAACTGAACATAGAGAAGGAGAGCAAATCGCAGTATAGCGCATGGCTTGTATAATAGGACAAGCCCTCGGACTATTAGTACGGGTCAACTGAACATGTTACCA
>WQTQ01000009.1 GCA_009786175.1 Bacillota bacterium
AACGTCCCCGTCCGCGCTTACAACCTCTACCAAGTTGCCAACCATGCCCATTTCGGCAAAAGTAATAATCTGGTTAAAATCAATTTGTTTCATGGCGTTATTGAAGGACTCGTTATTGCCAAAACTCATATTTGCGAAAGATGTGCCCATTGCCAAACCCGCTTTTACCAAAATCATAGGCAGATTAATTTTTACATTTTCGCCACCGGCAGAATCTACGACAACGCGTACGATCATTGTATTGATGTCTCTTTTGGCGTTGCCCTGCAAAATATGTGTGCGGGTCGGTTCTTCGCCGCGGATTAGCTTGTCCAGGCTAACTTCAAAATAATCTGCCAAACGGGGTAGGGTGGTAATGTCGGGGCAAGAAATGTCATTTTCCCATTTGCTTACCGCCTGGGATGTAACCCCCATGGCGTCCGCCAACTGCTCTTGCGTAATTTTACGCTGGCGGCGGTATTCGTTAATTCTACTTCCTAAACTCATGATTAGCCCTCCTTTTGCATACAACCATAGGTTAACACATGCGGGCCAATATGACAATACATCGGCGGTTGAAAGCATAAACCATCGGTTGTATTTTTTACAACCAGTGGTTGTATTATAATTTGTTTAACAATTGAACAAATTATGTGGTAGAATAGGGGACACAATCATATTTTCTATAAACGCAAAAAGGAGACCCGTTTATGAAAACACTTGTAATAACAAAGGAAAATTTTGAAGCGGAAGTTATGCAGTCTGACAAGCCGGTTTTGCTGGATTTTTGGGCACCATGGTGTGGCCCGTGCCGCATGGTTGGGCCAATTGTGGACGAAATAGCGGAAGAAGCAACCGACATTAAAGTTGGCAAAGTTAATGTGGATAACGACCCGGAACTTGCCGCAAGCTTTGGTGCAATGAGCATTCCGCTGCTGGTGGTAGTGAAAGACGGAAAAGTTGTGGAGCAGACCCTTGGTACACAGCCAAAAGAGGCACTGCTAAAAATGCTTACGCCGTACAGAAATTAACCGCAGAGGGCAAATGGATGACAATTGGAAAAGACGCGACGGTAACAACCGTTGTTACAGACAAAAACACAGCAAAGGCCGTAGGCAGCGGTAGTTTGGATGTATTTGCCACACCCATGATGATTGCCTTAATGGAACAAGCCGCCTGCAAATGCCTTGCGGACGGTTTAGAATCCGGACAGACGTCTGTGGGTACGCAAATTAATGTGGCACACACAGCCGCCAGCCCAATTGGCACGAAGATATGCGCTGCGGCAACCATTACGGCTATTGACGGGCGAAAAGTTTCATTTGCGGTGGCGGCCAACGACGGTGAAAATGAAATTGGCAGCGGCACACATGAAAGATTTGTAATTGATGCAGAGCGATTTATGAGTAAGCTGGAGCGGCGTTAGTGCCGCTCCGGTTTTTTTCTGTGTGAAGCTATACTAATAGGGGAGTTTTTCTGATATTCGCCTCCACCGTATCTATTCGCAAAACACAACTTTTGCGAATAGATATGGTGGAAAAGTAAGTTTTTTACGAATACTTTCTGTGGATAACTGTATTTTACGTACACATAATTAAAATTTTTTGAACAAATGTTTGCTTATTTCACATAATTTGTATAGAATTATCCGGTACATACTTATCACTGCTTGGAGGTTTGCGATGGTACGGTTTATCAAAACCCATAAAAAATTTTCCGCTGTAGTTTTTGTCATGCTTGTGCTAATCGTATTGCGCGCAAACTCTTACCGCATAGCTTTGCATGTCTCTGGCCTTGCGGAAACTGAAAGGATTTATACTTTCGCAGCCGACAGGCACAGCCCATGGGTTGGCAGCCATGGTAATGAGGTATTTCGCATTATATTTTCTGCCAATAATAACGGTGAGTTTGTGATGCTTCGCAGAAATTTTTTTGGAATATGGCGCGTACAGTCCCGAAACAGCGCAAGATGCCCAAGTACGGGTTCCCTTACCTATTTGTGGACAACGGGTATTCCCGGCACTCATAACCTCTTAATAAATTACGTATACCATAACCCGCGCATAAGTTTTAGTGACAATATGCGGGCGCATATACGCCCATACATGTGGTTTCAAGTATGCGATGCAGTGTCTCATGGGCGTACATCCGCGCGAGTTATCCCATGTCAAAATGCCAGTTACTATATTTTCCATTTTTCAGCAGAGGGTGGTGAGGCGTTTAATGCACTGGCCCCTATTGATTATTCCGTTGATTTAGTTGTAGCGCAGGTAGCGAATTGGGTGGATATGGTAAAAAACCCATGGCATCCGGTAATTGATTTGAAGAAATATGGTGAGTGCGAACCGGTAGAACCGCTCCCGGAACGCCGCGCTGTAACCGGTTCCGTACTGATAAACAACCACCCTACTCTGTTTCATGCCTATGAGATAAATGACGAATTGTTTTTCGCTATTTCCGATGTATCTGCCGCACTGCAGCGTACGCAGGCGCGGTTTTGGCACCAAGATTTTTTCATCAGTTACGATTTCGACTTCCATATTTTTAACGAGCGGGTTTATGCCAGGCTTGCGGATATACTTACGCTGCCGTTCAACAAGCCGCAGCTAACGCAAATCCGCGATTTACGGATGTCTATTGACACAAACGAGCCGTATGTAAGCGAGTATCACCGCCAGCTTGCGGCAGATTTTATGGTGTCGGCCTACCCTCACCTGTTTACGCGTGAAAGTATTCCCAGATATTTCGAGTTTTACTGTGGTGACGGTTATTGCCATCCGTTACTCACGTATGTAATTGATTTTCATTTGTTTGATTTTGGTGATGGTATACCAGCTATTGGGGTTAGATACGCGCCGCCCGGCAGTGGTTCCAA
>WQTQ01000010.1 GCA_009786175.1 Bacillota bacterium
CCGGGCGGAACACCCGCCGCAGAAGCTGCTGCACAAATACAAGATATATTGCCAAGATTGGTACCGGGGCTTATCTCGGCACCGGCAGGAGAGTTTGATGCACGTTGGCAGGCATTTATAGACGAATTCGCGCTTGTTAACACCGATGCGTTAGAAGCACAAATTCAAGAGTTTATCGACGACCGCATTGCAAGGGCACAATAATATTTAATTATAAGGTGCCGTCCGGCCACGGCTAGGGCGGCACCTGCTTTTAATCTATTAAGATAGGGGCACTAGCATGACACAGGTAACAAACCCCGTAAAAAAACGTCGTAAGAAATCTATATGGCGGCAATGGCAGCTTATGCTTATGAGCATCCCTGCGCTGCTTTATGTAATTTTGTTTGCATATGTTCCTCTTGGCGGCTGGATTATGGCATTTCAAAATTTCCGGCCCCGTTTTGGTTTGGGTCCAATTCAAAATTTAATACAAGCCGAATGGGTGGGGCTGCATCATTTCAGGGTGCTGCTGGATACATCTAATCACACCGGCGCACGGTTTATCCGCGCATTAGTAAATACATTAGGCCAGTCACTGCTTACACTGGTAGTTGGGTTTATATGCGCCATAACTCTTTCTCTTATGCTTCACGAAGTACGCCAGACCGGCATTAAACGTTTTATTCAAAACATACTATATCTTCCACACTTCCTAAGTTGGATGATTGTTACCGTTTTGGTTAGTATGGCTTTGGCATTGCCGGCTTCCGGCGGGATGATTAATGACGTCCTTTTAACACTTAGAATAATACGTGAGCCAATTCAGTTTTTAGCAGTGCCAAGGTATTTTTGGGGGATTGTGGCAGGTGCCCACTTATGGCGCAGCCTTGGGTGGAACACTATAATTTACATGTCCGCAATGACCGCAATTGACCCCCACATGTACGAGGCGGCATCCATAGATGGGGCAAGCCGTTATCGTAAAATGTGGCATATTACCTTGGCTACCATTAGGCCCACCATCATACTTTTAATTATTATGAACATAGGTTGGCTGCTGGCCAGCGGGTTCGAGATACAGTTTTTCCTTGGTGACGGCGTGGTTAGGGAACGGGCAGAAAACATTGATATATTTGTATTGCGCTTTGGCATAGAGCAGCATAATTTTGGTCTTGCTACCGCTGCCGGAGTTTTCCGAACAGGTGTAAGTGTACTGCTTCTTTTATCGGCGAACTTAATTTCCAAGCTGATGAAGCAAGAGACATTGTTCTAGGAGGTGGGTTAAATGACTGATATGGATAATAAAACGATGAGCCACGGGCCTAGAAAACGTTTACAGATAGAGCCTATTATTTTCCACACGATTAATTATACATTGCTGGGGCTTTTGTGCTTAATAATGCTGTACCCTATGCTTAACACCGTGGCACTCTCTTTTAACGACGGACTTGACGCGATAAGGGGTGGGGTACGTTTATGGCCTCGCAGATTTACTTTAAATAATTATCAGACGCTGTTTGCGGTACCCACTGTTTTCCCGGCTTTTCGCATTTCAATTATAAGAGTGGTAGTGACGGTAATCTCCAACCTTGTTGTCACATCCATGCTGGCTTATGCAATAAGCCGCCCAGAGTACAAGTTTAGAAAGCCGATTGCTCTAATTATTGTATTGACTATGTACTTCCATGCCGGGCTTATTCCGCACTTTATTTTGCGGCAAAGCCTGGGGCTGCTTAACACTTTTGCTGTGTTATGGGTTCCCGGTATGGTTGGGGCATTTAATCTGATTATTATACGCACATACATTAAAAGCTTACCGGAATCGTTAGTGGAATCTGCGCGGCTGGACGGTGCAAGCGATTTCCGTATATTTGCACAGGTTATTATGCCTTTGTGCAAACCGGTGCTTGCAACAGTCACTCTGTTTGTGGCAGTAGGTGCCTGGAACGAGTGGTTCGATGCCTTTATTTACAATTCTGCCAGGCCGGATCTTGAAGTACTGCAAGGGGTACTGCGGCAATTTTTGGCAGCAGCAATGGCACACGCTGCAGGCGGTGGCGGAGGCCAAGCCGCAGCAGCGGCAGCGGCAGCCGGTGCCCCTGTAATGGCAACTCCACTAACACTGCGGGCAGCCATTACCGTATTTACGGCACTCCCTATTCTGCTGGTGTTTCCCTTCCTACAGCGGTACATCATACACGGTATGACGCTGGGTGGGGTAAAAGAATAATAAGGGATGGAATGGAGAACTTATTATGCGAAACATACTGAAAGAATACGGCTACACAGATGAACTTGTTTCGAAGAAAATTGCCGATACATGGCATCATATTTTTGAAAACGAAGCTACGAAATTTTTCCACGATTTTGGCGTTACCGGCTGTATGGAGGACACAGGCAACATAGACGCCCGCAGCGAAGGTATGTCTTACGGCATGATGATGGCCGTGCAAATGAACCGCAAGGATATTTTTGACAAACTGTGGCTGTGGAGTATGACACACATGTACCAAAAAAGCGGGCCATTCCGGGGATACTTTGCCTGGTCTTGCAAACTTGACGGTACAAAAAACAGTGAAGGCCCCGCCCCGGACGGCGAAGAATATTTTGCCATGGCACTGTTTTTCGCGTCACACCTTTGGGGAGACGGCGAACCGCCTTTCAATTACAGCCATCAGGCAAAAGAAATTATCCGTGCCATGATACACAAAGGCCAAGAACCGGACACAGGCGCGCCCATGTTTAACAACGACAACAAACTGATTTTGTTTGTTCCCGGCTGTCCGTTTTCGGACCCGTCTTACCACTTACCCCATTTTTACGAACTTATGGCCAAATGGTGCTACCCGGAAGACAGCGAGTTTATGCTGGAAGCCGCCAAAGCCAGCCGCAAGTACCTGCCTACGGCTTGTCACCCTGTAAC
>WQTQ01000011.1 GCA_009786175.1 Bacillota bacterium
CGCTTTAAGTAGATTTTTGCTCCACCAAGGTCAGCAGTCATTTTTTCGGCATAGTATAACAGAGAGGGTCTGCCCGCATAATTTTTTAACAAATTCAAAAGTTCCTCTTGGAAAGTCTTATCCTCTTTATAGAACAGATAGGCTTTTTCTAAGTCCTGGACGGCACTCATTAAAGTTTCGGGAATGTACTGACCGCCAAAAGTGCCGAATCTTCCTTTTTTTTTACCCATGTCTAACCCTCCTGATAAATTCTTTTATTTTTGCGGGGTCTTTGAACCCATCTGTTTCCACACCGCTGCTAACATCCATTACAAAAGGAGTTGTTTGATTTATGGCATTTACAATATTACTCATGGTAAGGCCACCTGCTAAAAAATAGGGCTTTGTTACTTTACCAATTAAACTCCAATCAAATGCTTGTCCAGTACCGCCGCCTTTATTGTCAAGCAAAAGGTAATCAGCAGCAGACAATGCCCATTTTTCCACGTCCCCAGCGTGCCTCACTGATATAGCCTTGATAATTGGTGCAGTTGTCAATTCTTTTAGCTTCACGATATATTCTTCGTTTTCCCTACCATGGAGTTGAACCATTTTGATTACATCCTTTTGCACGAATGGCAAAATATTCTCAATCCTTTCATCAACGAATACACCTACTGGAGTTATTCCATCTGCCAGTTTGCTCCTAAGCTCTATTGCCTGTAGTGGTGTAACTTTACGACGGCTGTTTGCGAATACGAATCCAATATAATCGGGTTTCTCAACATTTACGACCTCAATATCACATAAACGTGTCAAACCACAGATTTTTACTTTAACCATGAGCTTTACCTCGTAAGCATAGAATTTCCCTGTGTTTATCCTTGCTTCCCATAATGGCTTCGCCAATTAAGACTGCATCTGCACCTATTTCCCGCATTTTTGCGACATCCTCTGGCGTTTTGATGCCACTTTCAGAAACAAAAATTATATCTGGTGGTACAAGTTTTTTTAACGTTTCACTTAATGTCATGTTCACTTCAAATGTTTTCAAATTTCTGTTGTTCACACCAATTATTCTCGCACCCGCTTTTAACGCTGTGGCAACTTCCTCTTCATTATGGACTTCCACAAGTGCAGAAAGTCCGATACTGTGGGCAATGGCAATATACTCCCCAAGGGTATCAAAATCAAGAAGTGTGCAAATCAATAAAACTGCACTTGCGCCTAATAATTTCGCCTCATAAATCATATAGCTATCAACGGTAAAATCTTTGCGTAATAGCGGAATGGATACCTCATTGGCAATTTCTCGCAAATAAGCGTCATGCCCTTTGAAGTAGAAGGGTTCAGTTAATACAGAAATCGCCGCCGCTCCTGCAGCTTCATACTCTTTTGCAATTAGCACATAGGGGAAATCTTCGGAAATAATCCCTTTTGAGGGGGATGCCTTTTTTATTTCGCAAATAAGGGCAATATCATCTGCTTTTAACGCATCTTCAAAAGTAAAATGGTTGCTACATGTCCCTTGCACTAACTCAATAACTTGTTTCAACGGTTGCTTCTTTTTTTGCATCGCAATCCGTTCATTTGTGCGCTCCGCTATTTCCTGCAATATATCCAATGAAACCACCTCTTTCCTATTGGTTTGAACAACGTATAAACTTCCTTAACTTTGCGATTGCCCCACCGCTTTTAATGATATCCTTTGCTATTTCGACAGATGCTTCTATGGACTCATATTTGCCCGAAACATACAATGCAGCGGCGGCATTAAAAACTGCGGCGTTTCCCTTATGTTTATATTCAGAGCCATCATTGCCACTTAACACTGCTTTAAGAATTATGGCATTTTCATGGGGAGAGCCCCCTCGCAAATCTTCTGGATTGCATTTTTCAAAACCAAATTGCTCCGGTGTAATGGTATACGAGCGGGTCCATCCGTTTTTAACTTCACATACTTTCGTTGGTGAACATAGGGATATTTCGTCCAAGCCGTCCTCGCCGTGAACAACCATTGCACTCTTAACGCCTAAATTGCACAATACCTGTGCCAAAGGCTCAACCAAATCACTATCATACACGCCCATCAATTCCATTTTTGCACCTGCGGGATTAGTCAATGGACCCAAAATGTTAAAGACGGTTCGTATGGCCAACTCACGACGAATGGGAGCGACATACTTCATTGCAATATGATAATTCTGTGCGAATAAAAAACAGATACCAATGTCTTTTAACAACTTCGCACTTTTTTCAGGTGTGAGATTGATATTTACGCCAAGTGCTTCTAACACGTCGGCAGCCCCACATTTACTGGATGCACCGCGGTTACCGTGTTTTGCCACAGGAACCCCTGCGGCGGCTGTGATGATTGCCGCCGCTGTAGAAATATTGAATGTATTTGCCCCATCGCCACCTGTGCCAACAATTTCTAAAGCATCAACATCATGTAAAAGGCGTATACAATGTTTGCGCATACCCGAGGCCGATGCTGTGATTTCATCAATCGTTTCACCCTTTATGCTGAGCGCCGTGAGGTACGCACTCATCTGTACTGGCGATGCTTCGTCAGTCATTATTTCATTCATCACCATTTCGGCAGTTTCATAAGTTAAATCCTGCTTATTTGCAAGTTGCATGATTGCTTCTTTAATCATGGAAGTACCCTCCAATTCAATAGTTTTTTTGATACATTTGCATCACCCTTTACAAATAAAAAATCCTTGATAAAGCAAAAATACTTTATCAAGGACGAATAATTAACGATCCGCGGTGCCACCTTAATTTATGGAAAAATAATCCACACTCTCTGCAGGATACAAACATATCCCTCGCAACTAACGTATGCGTCACGTCATGGAATACTCGGCTTACGCCTTTGACCATGCCCTCGGCAGTCCATTTAACAATCTGCATCTCTATTCGGCTCTCAGC
>WQTQ01000012.1 GCA_009786175.1 Bacillota bacterium
AACCGCTTTGACAGAAGTATGAGAGGCCGCTTAATAAGAAGTTATCACCATGGATTTTATCTTTACAATGCCCGTGGAGATGTAGTACAGCGCACGAATGCCCAAGGCAGTATTTTGATGACCTACCGTTACAGTGCGTTTGGGATGTATATAGGAACTACAAGTCAGGGTGGTGTGGGTTCAACAAATCCCTTTAGGTGGGGCGGCATGTATTATGATTTTCACAGAAGTGAATACATGACACCTGCGAGACAATTTAATCCGCGCTTAGGGCGATGGACTCAACCCGACCCGTTCTGGGGCATTCACAACATGCAGGATTGCATACACTCAATTTTGCAGGCTGGAAACTTATTTGTGGCGATGGGCAACGACCCTGTGAACAGAATAGACCCATCTGGTTTAGCGTATTTTTTTATCCATTGCGATGATTTTGTTAGAGAAGCAATATGGAATGCAAATCAGATTACTAGTGGGCGACCAATTTACATGCATAATATAACTTCAGCAGCAGATTTTATTTCTTTATGGAATAATGTTATATATAATTACGCTGACCCAATTCATGGAATTTTCGTTTTTTCGCATGGTACTGCCTCTGGTCTATGGTTTAGCGGCACAGATAGAGGAATCTTTATGGATGGAAGAAATAGAGCCAATACGGCTGATGCCCATTCCGTTGCAGAATTAAATATCCTTCATCTACATGGAGCTGTTCATCTCTTTGCTTGTAATGCAGGCCATCTTGATTTCTATTTCCGTAGTTATGCAGTAAGTGGTAGGACAGGTGGTAATATTGCGGCAGCACTTTCTACGAGAGTAACCGGATGGGGAGCAGTGAGAGCTTGGGACAGTCCTGTCTCGTTTGGTCCGCCGTTAATATGGCTAGTTACAGACCGTTTTGGTCATGCACCACGTATATCATCCCCATGGAGCCTAGATGGATTTTATACGATTAGGAATAGGTATGGTCAACTAGGAGCTTACTCTCGGCGCAGTCCTAGAGGTGTTCAACAGTGGAGGGATGGGCAGCTTAACAATTTATTTGTTCCATTCCCAACTTACTTCAGATAATCTTCTAAGCAATTAATGCTTTTCGTTGTTCACGTATGAGGGAATATTTGAATGTATTTCCTCATACGTGATAGATGTTGAGTTGAAACTTATTTGAAGGGAGTGTTTTGGTGAAGAAAAAAATACGATGGATAATATTACTGGCATCTGTATCCATTATTACATTTCTGGTAATCTATATATACAATGGCAGATATATATGGAACTATTTTTCTGCTCTTAGGGTACGAGAGGGTATGACCATGGAACAAATTGAAAGAAGGTGGGGCGAACCGAATGATATATATTTTCGCTGCTATAGAATAGCTCTCGCTCGATATGATGGTGTTAATTTCGTTTTTTCTGTAGGCAGTACCGGCATCATAAGTCCGATGTTTGCTGTAGAAATTGTTGGCCCGGAAATTCGTCTTGGTCGGCAACGTATTGGGGTAGGTTCTACAAGGGAGGAAATTTTTCGTGTTTATGAAAATAGGAGAAATACATGGGTAGGATTTGTAACTGGTACAGATGAGAAAATTATAAGAGCCCAAGACGGTAAAATTTGGTGGATTCATTTCTATCTCGATGAAAATGATATAGTGGAAAAAATCACTATACAAACACACTCACCGATATAAGACCGTAATTAGTTTTCTGTAGGTATTGAAAAATTAGTCATCTTCAAATGTACAAAAAAATCAAAACGCTGTAAAAAATGCGCAACGAAAAAGCGGGTGCTTTGAAAAAACATACCCGTCTTACATATTTATTTGAGAATTGCAGAGTGAGAAAACCTATTTACTCACCCGTGCAATTCACCGCCGTAGGCGGTAAAGCCCTCGGCAGAGCCCACCGACACCTTTGCCGCTTGCGGAAAGTGTCAGAGTGGGTCATATACTTTGCAAAAGTATATGAAAAGCCCCCGCGCCCGCCGCTCATTTTCGCTTTTTGAATAGCTGCGCAAACTTCGACCGCCCTAAAAGATTGAGCAAAGATTGCTTTTCTTCTGCGGGGGCTTTCTCAATATCAACACCTATATTATCAGCAAGCACGGCGAGTTTTACCTCGGCTTCGCTACCTGTTTTCTCTTTAACCTTTTCATATTTATCTAACTGGCTATCAAACATTTTTTCAATTGCTCCAGCTGATTCATCTTCTTGGGGTTGCGTATGAGCGGTATATAAACTCTGTGCTAATTTGTCAAAGCGGCGGGTCAGCCTGAACCGTATGTAATCGTCCGGGTCAACTTTACCTTCAATCAGTGCCGCCATTATTTCATCATGCCCAACCTTTTTGGATTTTTTCTTTACCTTGCGGATTGCCAAGTCCAAAATTCTATTTGTCGTTTCTATTTTAGGTGCTACATATCCATCAATATAAACTTCTAACGCTGCAAGTAAATCTACAAAATCGGGATGGGCGATTAATTCACTCAACAGTCGATTGTTTATTTTACCGCTTGTCAATAACGCGATGGCTTCATCAGAAAGGCGTAACTTATCAACCCCAACATTCCTATACTGCCTGTTATCGGTCAGGCCAAAAAGATAATCAGCAGACACTTCATAAAAGCGCGTTAAAACTTCGATGTCTTGATAACCGACACGGATGGTATCCTCACTTTCAAAACGCTGTAGCGTTGATGTGGGTATGCCTGTTGCTTCGGAAACATCAGCAAGCTTTAGTTTGCGTTCCTCTCGCAAGTCGCGGAGTTTTTCTTGTAGGGTTAATTTCGTTTTCATCTAATTATCACCTACCTCTATACGCCAATCAAGAGTTAAAACCAAAAAAGAGCACAAGCAATGCGAGCAAAAATGAACGAGATTAAACCAGCCGAAGAGCGGACTTTTGAGGCGTTTTGAAT
>WQTQ01000013.1 GCA_009786175.1 Bacillota bacterium
CCTGCCGGTGCCGAGATAAGCCCCGGTACCAATCTTGGCAATATATCTTGTATTTGTGCAGCAGCTTCTGCGGCGGGTGTTCCGCCCGGAATTGGTGCTTGCCATGCAGGGTAGTATGGCGGGTTGGACGGTGGGTCGTTAGTGAACTGGGTCCAGGTTTGCTTGCCATAACTATTTAGGAAGTGGCGGAAGTAGTCGCTAAGGCCTTCATAGAACTCTCTTGGCTGGTTGCCCGGTGTATATGCATTACCACAAGGCAGAGAACCTTGGATTTTAGGAATCATATCCCATAATACTTCCAAGCGGTTGCTCAAACGCCAAATGGCTTCATCTGCGTTGCGGCGTTGCTCCGGTGTGCGGTAGAACAAGCCGTTTGCATCTACATGGTAGTCTATGCCTTCTCTGCCCCACGTAAAGAGTTTTTGCCATTCCGGATCCAAAAGAGTCTCCAGGAACATAAGTTTTAGTTCTGGGTTTTCTGAAGTTACAGGAAGGCCAAAGCCTTGGTTTACGTTAAGTACAGGCCTGTCTCTGTACCATGGTGTGGTTCCCGGGCGCATTACCGGCATTGTTGGTATCCATGTACGCTCGTAGCGTCCTGCTTCAATTAGTGCACTTCTTGGTGTGCCAAATGCCCAGCCTTGGTCGTGGAAACCAAGTACACGGCCTGATGCAAGTGCAGCTTGATATTCGTCATGGGTACGGGTCCAGCTTTCCGGGTCTACCAAACCACGGTGGAACATATCGTTAAGTGTACGCCAATAATACTCGGCATAGTCACTTGTGTGATAAATTCTGGCTATTCCGTTTTCAACAATTACTTCACCATTGTTGGGGTGGCCTGCCAAGAATTGCGGCGGGTTGGTCATACCCCATACGCGCCCAAGCATTGGGAAGGTAAAGCCGATTGTAGGCATACCGTCAATTGTTGGGTGAGACTGCTTGTAAGCTTCAATCATAGCAAAGTAGCGGTCTAGGGTCATGTTACTTAAATCTGGGAAGCCATGGTATTCCAATACAGATTTTTGAATCCAGAATGCTGTACCACCGTGACCGGGGCCCATAATCGGCCCACCGCCGTAACGGTCGGTGTAGAATCTGTTCCAAACAGCCATCTGATAAATCCCCGGTTCTACTCCATCGCCTCTGAAGGTAAGTCTTCCGCGATAAGGGGCGTGATGCTCGTATAGACGTGGGAATTGGCCACTGTCAAGGAATGGGTCAAGACGCAGAAGCGCGCCTTGGGAAGCCATGTGCGCATCAAGCTGAGTTACGCCAATAAAGTCCGGCAAATCGGCTCCGGCGGCAAGCATTGTGGCTACGCGTTGGTCTTGCAAGTCAACGGGTACCAGGTCGAAGACCAGGTTGACACCCAAGCGGTCACGTATCTCTGCCAAAAGCCAGTTGTCTGCCGCAGGGGCCATGTTGTTTGTGACAATCATCATAGTCCATGTTACGGGATTGTCGGGGGATAGTGTCGTGCCTCCTGCGCCTCCTCCGTCTCTGTTACAGGCGGTAAATACTGCCAGAGCCAAAACTACCAATGTGAGAAAAAGTAATTTCTTTTTCACTTTGCACCTCCATAGTGTAATTATTTGTATTAAAATGATTATACACGCACAGTGTCTGTGATACAATAGTAACTTTCGTTAAAAATCATAGTGTTTGTTCTAAATTTCATATTCCTAAAATAGGACAAAACGCTAATTATAACACGGCACCCCCTGATATCACTTGAGAATGTGATATCAGGGGGTGCCAATTTTTTTTATGTTGTTGACGTAAGCGGAAAGCAAAATTCTTTTGGTAGATTCCAATCGCCTTTTATGAAAAACGGGTCTGCTGTCATGTTTGCCGGGTTCCAATTTAGCGAAACCCCCAGCCAATCCGGACAAAAACCGAATTCGACTATTTTTATCCCATCAAAAGGGAGTTCCCGCGCAATTGTTTCAAATGTAACCGGGTTTTGGGCCATTACGTCCACAATAAACAGCCTGCTGTCTTTTTTTTCGGCAACTACAAGGGTGTCACAATTAGGCAGGTAGTAAATGTTGTTGGAGTAGGGCATAATCAAGTGGAACTGTTGAATTGGCATGGAATTTGTGCAGTCCAATATACTTGAGTAAACATTTCTGCGGTCAAGTGCCCGGGTTACTATTTCGTCATCAACATTACACTTTACCGCGGCTGCAGCGTTGTTGTCTATGGTAAATGAAATTTCGGGTTTGTATGTTTGCACTTGCACAAAATCGAATTTTGGGTAAAATTCCAGCACGCCTTGGTTGGCGAAAAGATAGGCAGGCGTACTTGGGTACAGGGACAGAACATGCCCCATTATTATGCGGGACATACCCTTCCCTCTTTCGCTTTTGCGTGTGGCAACTGCACCAAACTGGATGGCAGTAGTTTTTTTGCCGTTTATCAAAAGCTCGGATTTAAAAATGCATACATTGGACAGCATTTTTCCGCTTTCGATTATTGAGTAGCTTTCGTAGTCACTGTTCCACAGCTTGCGCTTGAACCATGGGGAGAAAGAAAAGCCGAAAATTTCTTGGATCAGGTTGTCCAGCATGGCTTCATATTCCGGGTTGTTGCGGTTATTTACGGTTACATTCATAAATGTATCCTTTCATTACAGTACCGCTTTATCAAAATAGGATTTTGATATCATTTGCAGCTCGCTGTCATCGTCTTTTGCGTTAAAGTTATACTTTTCGTACAGGCCAATGGCGTTTTTGTTTAGCACATCCGCAAGCAAAAACCCTTTTACCGCGCCGCTTTCAATCCCGTAGGCAATGGTTTGCTCTATCAATTTTTTACCATATCCCCTGCCCTGGTATGCCGGGTCAACGGCAAGCTCTCTCACCCAAACGGTTGTGCCTTCATTATAGATTGTAACGCAGCAAATACCCACAATTTTACCATTTTCCCGCTGTACGATAATTTTATTTTC
>WQTQ01000014.1 GCA_009786175.1 Bacillota bacterium
GTAATACCGCTGTGGAAAGCAATTCTTATGGTATTTGCGCCTGCATTAAGTTCAATTTCTTCCGGGAATAAGCTGTATTCCGCTACTGTTTCCGGGTAGTGGAAAATTATTGGTTCTCCGCCATTTATGCGGTACTCGTGTGATGCCGCACCGGCGAATGTTCTGTGGTTTACATGCATTCTGTAAGTACCTGCCACAGGTACATTAACGGTAAACGTAACAGCACCAGGTGGGTCACCATCATCCAGGAAACCTATTATGTCACCCCATGCAACTCTGGCAGGGCCTTCAAAAAGAACAGGTTCGGAATGCCGTATTGTAAAAAACATGGGTGGATCAAATGTTGCTTCACCCGGGTTATTTTCCTGTGCCGCTACCAATCCCATTGGCAGCATGGAAATAACCATTACCATTGCCACAAGCCACGCTACGGTGCGCTTAAGCAAATTTTTTCGATTCATTTTTCACTTCTCTCCTTTGCAAGATGTACTTTAGTGAGTGTTATTTTCCTTCTTACCCCCTAATATCAGGGGGCAGATTTATAGCCCCTCCGCTCCTCTCTTTGCTTTGTGCAGGATTAGCGTATATTGATACAAATAACACGCTTTTGTTCATAATAAAGTAATAGAATTGAAATGTAAATTGGCAACCGAAACGTTTCGCGATACTAATCAGCGTATCAATTTTGTTACATTTTGCGATGCATTTTACTGTAAGACAAAAAATTATGCGATAAAATACAATTTGCACAAGAAAAAAGCAGATGTGTTTGTAATATCTGCTGAAATCCATTTTTCACCTACGTAAACAGTAACAAAATTGAGTGGGTTTTGGGCATAAAACTAACCCATAATCGTAAACTTCCAATAATCCATTTTTAACAGCTCGTTATCAAGCCCTTTAAACACAAGGAATAAATCCTGCACATTTTTTGCAGCACCTGCAACATCTGCAGACATCTCTACCCAGTTATTCCAGCCGCCGGTAGACGGAACGGACAAGACCCCAACCAACGTGCCGTCTAAGCTGCCCAGCCGCAATTCAACCGCAGTATTACCCAAGGGCGAATCGTTTCCGTTTGCTACACAGGCAACAAATTTTGCGGCACCTGCCGGACCAAAATCCACATTGCGGACTTGTACGTAACTGTCATTGCGTAAATTGCAAATATTCATGCCCCCTTGACTGCAACGCTCTGTTTTAACGCCTACACACCATGCAATAGTTTCGGCTTCTACCCTTTCGTATGGGTTGAGGATGCCAATTGCGGGGCGGGCTTCTTTTGTCATCTTTAACAGGGAAATGGAACCGTCTTGGTTGTACGCAAACTCTTCCACGGCGGTAGAGCGCGTAAAACCGCCCGTAAAACCCGGTACATGAGTAAGCCACTGGTTGTGGTAAAAGAAATACGAACGGCCTTTATAATCCACTACACCGGAATGGTTAGTAAACGCCGCGTCTCGCTCTTCGTGGCTCATAATTATGCCCTGGTACTTCCATGGGCCTGTGGGGCCTGTACTTGTGGAATAGGCAATGTGCTCCGATAACATTCCCGCGGAAAAAATCAGGTAATACAACCCGTTACGCTTAAAGAACCACGGGCCTTCTTCGTACGATGTAGGATATTTTTCTGTGGGGCCGCCCCTACGGGGGCCAAAGCTTTCTTCCGTCATTGGTACGCGCACAATTTCGCCGTCTACGGAAATCATGTCCTCGTTAAGTTTTACATAGTAAAGCTGGGGGTTGCCCCAATACATGTAGGCTTGGCCGTCATCGTCTATAAAAACCGTAGGGTCAATGTCCCCTGCCCATACCCCCGCAGTAATAAACGGTTTGCCCAGCGGGTCTTTAAAGGGGCCGGTAGGGCTTACGGATACCCCTACCCCAACGGCAGGGCCTTGCCCCGTAGCCCGCTCTATGGGCACATAAGCATAAAATTTGCCGTTACGCTCTACAACCTGTGATGCCCACAAGGTATTTTTCTTTGCCCAGGTAAAATCCGCAGAATTCATGGCGGGGCCGTGGTCTGTCCAGTTTACCAAGTCCGTTGTGGAATAGGTCATTAAATTGTCCATTACAAACCAGTCCGCACCCGGGGCATCGTGGCTGGTGTGTACATATAGCCTGTCGCCGTGTACCATTGGCGCGGGGTCTGCAGTAAATGCCGTTTGAACAATTGGGTTAAACCCGGATTTTAATGTCTTGTTTTCCATACCTAACCTCCGTTATTTTACTAATTTGGCGCGTACAACAACACAATCGTGGGCCGGTACAACGCAGGAAAATCTTTCTTTGTATACACCAAGTTCCTTATGCTGCCAGCAGTCGTACAAAGACAGGGCAGTACCCGATGCGTACGGAAGCCCAATGTCCCAAAACAGCAGCGGAACATCCCTTTTGTTATCGCTTAAGTTAAACAAGCCAAGGGCCACATCGCCGTCGGACAACACTTTTGCCAGCATAAACACATCGTCGGAATGGAACCAGTTTGGCTCCGGCTTTATACGGTACGCGCCACGGCTTTCCGTATCCTGGTTGATGGCGATAATGTCCCGGTTAAGCAAAATATCCTTTGTGGGCCGGTGATCTTTTCTTATATCGCAGCCAATCATTAGCGGCGAACCCATCATGCTCCATATTGAAAAGTGGGTTTTGTACTCTGTATCCGTGCAGCCGCCAACTTTGCCAATCCAGTCATTATTACTGCCGCCGTACATGCCCACAACCAGCATGTCCATGTCGTTGTGGCAGAAAGGGCCGGTATAACGGGCCTTATCAAGTTGGGACAGCGCAAGCCCTTTTACAGACCCCCAATTATCCCGTATGTCGTGGGTAGAGCGGTACATGTGCGCACCGGATTCTCTAATCCAATGATACACATTGTCCTCGCCCCAGTTACAGGCAGAAAATAAAATATCTCTGCCGCAGTTTTTAAGTGCCAAACTCATACGCTTGTACAG
>WQTQ01000015.1 GCA_009786175.1 Bacillota bacterium
CCGCCGTTTGCGTAAACAGCCATACGCATCCACCAGTTTTCGTGCATACCAACAGCTGTTACTTCTGCCGGAAGCAGGGCGTTAAGTTGTACAACGTACTCGTAAAAATCTTCCAATGACCAACGGCCTGCCATAAACATTTCGGAAGGTGTCATTTCCATGCCAACGCCGCGGATCATGTCCCTGTTGTAGGTAAAAATGTTCCATGCGTAAGCAGGACCAAAGTTAAAACCGTAAGCTACCCCAGTGGCTGATTCGCCCAAATATGAATAAAACGAAGCAGGAAGATTTGCGCGCAAGTAAGAATCCATACTGCGCAAATGGCCGCCGTTTGCCAATACCGGGAACCAGTAACCTGCGTTACCGCGCCATAAGTGAGCAATCGGGTCCCCTGCCGCAATGCTGGCAACCATAACATCCGGAACGTCGCCCCATGCGCCTGCAATGGCAACAATGTCATCACCTTCGATAAACTCAAGGTTTACATTAAAACGGCGTTCTACTCTTTCTCTACGTTCCTGGTAGCGGGCCGCATTTACTTCGTTGTAATGGTATGGGTTACCAAAACCTACCCAGCGAAGGGTAATGCCGCCAAGGTCTGTAGCAGGGAAATGGTAGTCCAAGAAACCCTCTAGGTCGGAATCGAAAAATTCCCGATGAGTTAGGTTTGCAATGTCCAAACCACCATTGTCATCATTACCGCCGGTAGGTGGTGCCGGGTCTGCCGGGGGTGTTGTGTCTGCCGGCTGATTGTTTGCCGGTGGTGCCGGGTCTGCCGGTGTTTCTGCTGCGCCGCCATTATTGTTTCCACACGCGGCTAAGGCTATTGCCAGAATAAGGACTACGGCTGCTAAAATTACTTTCTTCATAATCTCCTCCTAAAAATATTATTACAAACTGATTACAACTTGCAATTTATCATGCATCATATAATTTGTCAATATGTACATTAAAAATCGCATACATATAAACCTGTTTGGGATTTTGGCATAAACAATAATTATGTATACAATGTCGGGTAACGACGAGCAACAAAAAGTTGCTAGTTGTAGCTGCGCTTGAAGCGTTTACCCCCTGATATCATATTGGTAATGTGATATCAGGGGGTAAGGTTGCACGTGCGTAGTTATTACAATATAATGCATTGCACAGCACAACATTTGTGTGCAGCAATGGAAAGGATCTGATTTTATGGCAACCACAAATTTAACTGTCCGGGTAGACGAGAATATAAAACGAGGCTTTGATACTATTTGTGAAAATGTGGGGCTAACCGCGACATCCGCAGTAAATATGTTTATAAAGACTGTGGTGCGTACCAGAACCTTACCCTTCACGGTTACAGGCCTTTCCGCAGAAGAACAGAATAATAAGATTATTATGGCACGGATGAAAAACGCCGTACAATCCATGAGAGAACAGTCATTGACAAGCGGAAATGAAGATATTAGCCTTGATGATGTAAATGCCGAAATAGCGGCTTATCGTCGAGAAAGGCGCAGCGAAAATGCTTAGAGTGGAAGAATTTATAAGTTTGCTAAAATAGCGCAAATACCCAATAGAGAATGTTCTTCCTGTTGGGTATTTTTTATGTTGTGAATGGTCAAATTAATAAAATAAGTCATTACAAATACGGAAGTAAAACGTTGACATTTTCGGAAGTAACATGTATTCTATCATTATCATTCAACATTTTGGAGCGTGAAAACTATGTCATCTAAATATCTTAACCGCATAGCCGACAAAGTTCTTGATGCCGCATTGGAAGCATCTGGTGCCGTGCTTATCGAAGGCCCAAAGTGGTGCGGCAAGACTCGCACCGGTGCAGAAAAAGCAAACAGCGTACTGTATATGCAAGACCCGGATCATACTTCATCTTACCTCAAGGCTGCTGATGTAAAGCCTTCGCTTTTGCTGCAAGGGGATACACCACGCTTAATAGACGAGTGGCAAGAAGCCCCGGTTTTATGGGATGCCGTTCGCTTTGCGGTAGACCAGCGGCAAAAAGCCGGGCAGTTTATTTTAACCAGTTCCGCCGTGCCTAAAGACGATGCCGTCCGCCATACAGGTACGGGACGAATTTCTCGTATGCTAATGCGCACCATGACATTGTTTGAATCGTTGGAATCTAATGGCACCGTTTCGCTGAAAGATTTGTTTGACGGGAACACCGACGGAGATTGCATGTCCACTCTGTCAATTGAAAACTTGGCGTACTTGATAACTCGCGGCGGTTGGCCGGCATCCATTGGAGAAAAGGAATCCATCGCGCTGCGCCGGGTTTATGACTATGTAGATGCCGTAATTAACTCTGATATTTCCCGTGTAGACGGTGTAGAAAAAAGCCCTGCACGGGTGCGTGCCCTGATGCGCTCACTGGCAAGAAACATCTCCACAACCGCAACCATTGAGACAATCCGCAGTGATACTGCCGGGGACGAAGAAACAATTTCGGATAAGACTGTCTCGTCATATATAAACGCATTGCGCCGTATTTTTGTGGTTGAAGACCTACCCGCGTGGAGCCCGGCAATGCGCTCGAAAACGACCATTCGCACGTCTCCAAAGCGGCATTTTAGCGACCCTTCTATTGCCACTGCCGTTTTACGCGCCACGTCAGATGCCTTGTTGCGTGATTTCAACACCTTTGGGTTATTATTTGAATCCTTATGTATCCGCGATATGCGGGTTTATGCCCAGGCAAATGACGGCGAAGTGTTCCACTATCGCGATAAAAACGGCTTAGAGGCCGATGCCGTCATCCACTTGAAAGATGGACGTTGGGGTGCGGTAGAGGTTAAAATGGGTGCCAAAGAAATTGAAATGGCGGTGGAAAATTTGAAGATTCTTCGTGATAAGGTAAATCACGACAAAATGAAAGAACCATCGTTTTTGATGGTTCTGACGGCTACGGAATTTGGGTATAGGCGTGATGATGGGGTTTATATTGTGCCGGTTGGGTGTTTGAG
>WQTQ01000016.1 GCA_009786175.1 Bacillota bacterium
CATCAAACAGTTTTATTTGCTATACGGCATTTGCCCATTGGGTAAGAACAGGAGAGCGCATAGAACCTATTTGGACTCCTACGCAGTCACAGACTCCGGCTCCAATACCCACGACGCTTATTTGCCAACCGATTTCACGGCCATCTATTGGAATTGCATCTTCTTCCAGTGTAGCTACTTTTGTCTCATGTTCATCTTCATCAGTCTCAACTCCAGCGGCTGCCCCTCCTTCCCTTCCTGCGTTAATTAACATGTCCAATTCCTCAGCTGTTGGGGGTGGCATGACCACACTTTTTGCAATAGCTTGGCTTAGTCCCCACTCCTTCCGAGATGTAGAAGGCGGCGGCGGTGGAATGGTATGGGGAAGAACTCGTATTCGTAGCGGCTCAGGACTACGGTTTAGAGTTACCCCCCGTGGTGGTTCTGGTGGCGCAGGAAACTCTAGACCAGGCGGTTCTAGTACTCAAGCCCAAGCAGCAAATACCGGAACAAGAACTGCATCGACTACTCTTCATAATAAAAACGGAGTTCGAATTGATGTAGAAAATCCAAATCCGGGGGTTAGACCAGGGCAAGTTCACGTTCATTATCGCGGGTCTAAATATATCTTTGATGCAAATACTCAATCATTTAGAACTGTAGCTGGCGAAACAGCACCAACAGCAGTTCAGAAGCTACTAAACGATCCAGGCGTAACCAGAGCTATTGACAAAGGCCTTGGCTACTTGAGACACTAGGAGGAGGAGTAAAGATGTTAAAGGTAGAATATCTGAAGAACTTAAAATATTTAATGCCAATTATATACCCATCGTTTTATACCCGGATTACGTCTTATTCGGATGAATTAGTTTTTCTTTATGAAAATGCGTCATACTCAACTTTTCATACAAGGAAGGATGAAGCAGAAACAATATCCGAAGATGTTAATGTTAGTGATAAGACCCAGTGCGAAGCAATAAGTAATCACTTTCATCTGTTTGAAAAAGTTGGTAAGGCTGGTCGCGTAGTGGCATTAGAAATTGGAACAGTAATTGCACGAAATCTTTTGAACGCATTAACAAATGCATTTCCAGATAAAAAGTTCATTGTTTATCTGGAATTAAACATTAAGGACACAACTGCTATTAGATTCCATCAAGCATGGGACGATGAGAGCCCATACTTTGACGTAGCACAACCTTTTGAAGATGGTACAGAGCTGTATGAATTTAAAACTTGACTTCAGTCAAACCACTTTGCATTTGGTTCAGTTTGCAGAAAGCCCTAAAAACGTTATTTATAACTACACCATATTGTAAGAAATAAAGCAATTATCAAATATTTCAACCCACCCCTGATATCATATTCAGCGAATGTAATATCAGGGGGTAAGGGTTGAAGCGCAAAATATTCAGTATTAAATGTGGCACCGTTTTTCTGCGTGACTTATGACAAAAGGTGGACAAGGCGATGGATGGCGAACAGAAGACTTCATTACTAGATAAACAGGAGGGCAAATGTCAAAGTCATTTTTTGAGTTAAAAAAACCAACATAATGGTTTGTTTTCAAATTTCGGGTGATAACTTTGAACCTAACGCGATAACTGATATTCTGTCTCTATCTCCAAGTACGGCTTGGAGATGTGGCGAAGAAGTGGAGGGGCGCAATGGATTGTTATGGATATGTTCCTGCTGGGATCTAAGAACAGGTTATATAGAATCTTTGGACGTCAGTGAACCGCTTGGTATGATTTTAGAAAAGTTAACGAACAAGCGTGACGCATTGATTTCATTAAAACAATCCTTTGATGGCCTTTACTACAAGTTTATCATTGTCATAAATATGGAACACCTCATATTCATTATTGGGACTGGTCTGGTCCAGGTAATCCCACGCGATTTGAATAAAATAGGAGGCATTAAATATGTATGGGATAATTATTAGGGAAATGAAAAACTGGTATTTCACAAACCTAAAAGAAGTATTTGATATACTTGGCAATACAAGGCACTACAATTGGCTGTTGAGTAATTATGAGTGTATCGGATGCGAACCTAATAAAATTACATTCAACGAAGGATATGTATGGCTAACCGGTGATGAGCTTGTAGACATGGTGACGAAACACGATATCCAATTTATTTGGGGAATAGTGGCGGCCTATGCAAAACACATAACACTGGATGAAGTATTGAAGTATCCCATAGCAGACGCACAGGAGTATGCCGGTTATTATGAGTTGCCTATTCCTATGCAAAATCCCTTAGCGGAAATAGAGGTATACCCAATAGATTCCAGTTTTCTTATCATTACATCAAAGTCACAGGATGTTATAGCAAAATTTGAAAAGGAATGTCCTGATTCAGAAGACCTTGCAGCATACAACCGCAAAAGAATCCTACAAACGGGAGACGAATAACAGAATTTCTTCTTCTCTCACACCGTATGCCCAATCCCCAGCACCCCACCATTCCGATGGTGGTAGCTTCTGCGCCGCCTGTCGGATTCTGTTATGCATCACCCGTTTCGCCTGTTATTCCTGTACATCGGAATCACCAGCGGTGCGCTCTCGCTCCAGGTGCAACGGCTTTGCCGGGTTGCCGGAAGTCCGCACGGACGGAGCACTGGCCTGGGGCGCTGGGTGCCGTCCATTGTAGTTCGGCAAGGTCGCATTACCCGGCTTACACGGATAAACGTGGTAGCGGTTGTCGCACACCACATTACAGGGCAGACGCAACAGCCTTAGTGAGTCTTCCACTCCGTTCAGCCAGCAATGGGCAAAGTGTAATGAAAAGATTTGGAGAAGCTTCTGAAAACGATATTTACAACTACATCCTATTGTCCATAACAAATAATCAATAAAATTTTTCAACCTACCCCCTGATATCATATTTGCAACGTGATATCAGGGGGTAGCCCATTGCAATATTACAAGGGATAGGTGTTTAATTCCTTGCAATATTTCGCATAGATGACAGCGCAATACGACCGCATAGGCCGTGTTACACGGGTAACCCACCCCAACGGCGGCTTTGAAACATACACCTACAACGACACACAAAACACCCTGACCCACCGCA
>WQTQ01000017.1 GCA_009786175.1 Bacillota bacterium
TTTATAAGAAAATCTGCCACGGCCTTGGTTTCCGGTTCGGAAAGGGCGTAATCCCCTGCGCCGGGCTGGCGCGAATCGATATCCCAAAAGGCGGGCATGTTACGGTTTGTGTCAATCCCCCACCGTGGGCGGGCAATTGGTATTTCTACCCCGTCAAAGTCCACAATGCGGCCTTCCTGATAAACCCGGTAAAAAGTGCCGTTAACGTCGTCGGGCTTGCGGCGCACCATAAGCCGCGGGTCAGATTCGGAAACTTTCCATTCCCCGTGGGGGTCTTCAATCCGCATCATTGTAATTAAGCCATCACCGTTCATGTCCTCTGCGTGCAGGCCCGGCTGGTCTTCTTCAAATGGGAAAATACGGGTAGACGAACGCAGGGTAAACGGCGTGTGCAAGTATATTTCCGAGCCGTCTATACATACCCGCGGCACTACATACCAAACGAATTTGTCCAGCAGAGCGGTTGCTTCGCTGTCTTTGCCGTAGTTTTCCAAAAACCAGCTAACGGTGTAAAGTGCCACTGCAGAGCCCGTAACTTCCCCTGCGTGGAAATTTGCGTCGATATAGTAGCCGGGTTTTTCTTCCGCCGGTACTTGGGGTGAAGTAATTTCCATACATAAAATGTCTCTGCCATCGTAAGTTTTGCCTATTGGGTAGGATTTGACTAAATCCGGGAATGCATTGCACCATGCGGTAATAAGGCCTTGAATTTCTGCCCAGGTGTAGTATTTTGCTGCCTCGTATGGTACTTTCATGTGAATCACCTCTCTATTTTGAAATTTCGGCAACGGCAATCTTGTTGCCGTCCGGGTCCAGTAACCAGAAAGAATACGCGCCCCAAGGCTTTCTCTCCGGTGGTGAGACTATTCGTATGCCGGGGATTTCCCGCAGCAATCGTTCGTATAATTCATCAATATTTGAATCAAAAAACTGCAGCCATATGTTTTTTTCCGTTGCCATTTTTACATCCCCCGGGTCCCAAACAGCAATTTTGCCAAATGCGTAATGGCTGCCTTCTACAAAGGGTTCTTCTTGCAGTAAGATTTTGTAAAACTCTGCAAGGCGGGGCGCGTCGCTGGTTGTTATGCATATTCCACCAAAGGTCATGGATTTACTAGACAGCATGCTTTTTACCCTTTCTGTTTAAGTATAGTGCCCAAATGCCTACTGCAACTACAAGAACAGGGAATGCAAGAGAAATCCATTCCAGAGCATATTCTGCATATCCATCTGAAAATATCCATAAGGAATAAGCCGAAAAATTAGTCAAAGTATGCAATGTGACAACAGGAATAAGAGATTGGTACTTTCTATAAATGCAGACAAGCACTATGTGCATGACAAGCCAGTATATGATCATAAAAACAAACAGAAATAAATCATCGAAGCTTATCTGCCCGGTTCGCAGCCAAGGCGGGATATGCATGATCGCAAACATAGCTGCGCCAACACAAAGTGCGGCTTTATCCGATTTAAAAACCCCGGACAACCTAGTCTGTATAAATCCTACAAAGCTAATATCTTCGGGGGCAGCAAAAAGAAATGCAATAAGAAGGTTAAACATAAGTACCCTGAAGCCAACATACTCACCTTCGTAGAATATTCCAGCCGATATGCCAAAAGCTAAGGGAATAATTGAAAACAAAAGTCCTATACGCAGTGCAGACCAAAAGTTTTCTTTATGGATTCCTATGGATGCGAAGCCCTGTTTTCTGGTTAATATTGCTGTAGAAACAAGTACGGCACCAAAAGCAAAGGTGAATAACCCACGCACAAATTGAATTTGCATTAACGTTAACGGAGTTTCGAAAATTGCGTTAGTGAGTACATCTATCAAGAATAAATAAACAGCCGCCCATAATAGAAAAACACAAAAAGCGATTATTACATCCTTTTTCCCATATTGCTTGATTTCCTGCTTATGTCTTGAATCCATACTCATTCCTCCGCGCAATTATACATATCTATCCGTTAGAACTTGAAAATCCGGCCTGGTAACATACGAGCTGTAGCAAACCTTATTTTGAAATTCCAGCATTTTTTGAAAACGGAACTTAAACACAGGGATAGTAATGTAATGTAAAATGTCTTTCTTTGGCACCCACATTACCTCACTTGTTTCATTGGAAGTTGTCGGTTCTCCGCTGACATAATCGCAAATGAAATCAAACAATACTTTGGTAAGGCCATGTGAAAAGCCAACATTAGAGTAAACCCCTACCAAACATCTTACGGTTGCTATAATCCCGCTTTCTTCAAGGATTTCCCGCAAAACGCCTTCTTCAATGCTTTCACCATTTTCAATTTGCCCGCCGGGCATTTCCCAGCCTCTGTAATGGGTTTTTACCAGCAGTATATTGCCGCTTTTATCTTCCACAAAGCCGCCTGCGGCAACAATATGTGTTGGCCATTGCATGAAAATTTCTCCTTTACATTTCCAGCATTAACGTACACCGCACCGTCCCCGCCCTTTCGCCCTTCGCCCTAATACATACCTCCGCACCGGCCGTGGCTTCTACCAGCCATTCCACTTTCTTGCGGCGTCCGGCAGGGCTTGTAGAGCCGTATGGCCCCATGGAATTTGCGGCACTGCGTCCAACAAAGTGGCCAAGGTCAATTTCCGTTTCGCCTTGAAGCACTTTTACATCACCACAAATTTCTGCTTTTACAGGGGCGGTAATCTTATTTGCAATTGCCTTATGTGTACTTGACGATGGCAAGAATCCCATATTTTCAACAGCGGCAGTAACCCGCCATACGTTATCGCCAACTCTTTCGCAGCGAGCGTCGGTAATTGCCAGTTGCGGCAAAGATTCCAGATGCATTAACGTGAAGTTATGGATTTTTGCAACTTCTTCTTCCAGTAATTTTACCGGCGGGTTTTGACGGCCTTCTTTCAAGTTCCATCCGCCAATTTCCATGGCCCCAAGCTGTGGGTGTTCGAAGGTTGTCCAGGGGTAGAAGCACTCGCCATTCATAACTTCATCGTTCCAGCGGAGGGCTTTAAGCTGCATCTCTTCCAATTCTTTATAAGTCATTTTGTTCCACGCACTAAAACCCTT
>WQTQ01000018.1 GCA_009786175.1 Bacillota bacterium
ACGGGCTGAGAATGGGAGAAGCTATGTAACCGCCGAACATGGTCTTGGAGCCGCGCACCGAAGGCATTTGCGAAAGCAAAACCGCCCTAGGCTGCGACGGGTGCGCCCGTTACAGCGCGACGCTATCGGCATTTTGCGCCCGTAGCAGTTGAGGCTTGTAGCCGCAAGGTACAGGCGAATTTAGGGTGGTACCGCGAAAGTATTACAAGTATGCTCTCGTCCCTGAAAACAGTGGAAAGTTATGTTTTCAGAGAGGAGGGCTTTTTTATGCTCTAGGAAATTGCTCTTTACGAAACGCGCGCGCAAGCGCGCTTTATATACCGCAACATAAAAATAAAAGGAGATAATCACACATGAAAATTTTAATTGCAAGCGCGTGGCCATATGCAAACGGATCTTTGCATATAGGCCACCTTGCGGGGCTTTTGCCCGCAGACCCTATTGCCCGTTATTATCGCGCAAAGGGCGACGACGTATACTTCGTTTCCGGTAGCGACTGCTACGGCACACCGGTTGCCATACGTGCCAAGCAGGAAAATAAATCCCCACAAGAAATAAGCGATTACTACCACGCGGAGTTCTGCGAATGTTTCAACAAGCTGGGCTTCAGCTACGACCTGTACGGCAAGACATCTTCCCAAGAACACATCGAATTTGTGCAGGAATTTCACAAAAAAATGTACGAAGGGGAATACATTTACGAAAAAGAAGCACCACAGGCCTTTTGCAAAACCTGCGCGGTTGCCCTTGCAGACCGCTTCGTAATTGGCAAATGCCCGGAGTGTGCCGGCGATGCCCGGGGCGACCAATGCGATGCCTGCGGGCAGGTTTTAGCCCCGGAAAACTTGGTACAGCCCCGGTGTTCCGTATGTGGCAGTGTACCGGATTTTCTCCTTACCAAGCATTTGTTTATTGCCATCTCTAAGCTGGAAAAGGAACTGACGGGTTTCATAAACAGCCGCCCCCACTGGCGGAAAAACGCCGCTGCGTTCTCCCGCCGTTACATTAATGAAGGGCTGCGGGACAGGGCCATAACCCGGGGTTTGGACTGGGGCATTTATGTGCCAAAGTGCGGCTATGATGACAAGCGGATTTATATTTGGGCAGAAAATGTGTTGGGCTATTTGTCCATGGGCAAAGCCGTGGCGCAGCAGCGCGAAGAGCCCTTTAACGGTTTGTGGGGCGAAAACAGTCGTCACTACTATGTACACGGTAAGGACAACATTCCTTTTCACACAATAATTTTACCATCCCTAATGCTGGCCCACGGGGGCAAGTGGAAGTTCCCCGACGATATTATTTCCAGCGAATATCTGACACTGGAGGGGCGAAAAATTTCCACAAGCCAAAATTGGGCAATATGGATTAAGGACATTGTAGACAGGTATCACCCGGATTCTATCCGATATTTTATATTGGCAAACGGGCCGGAAAAGCGTGACACAGACTTTACCTGGCGGGAATTTGTTAACAGCCACAACGGCGAACTGCTTGGGGCCTGGGGTAATTTTGTCAACCGTACGCTGGCCTTTGTACACAAATATTTGGACGGGGCTGTGCCCGAAGGTGAAATGGATTTGGAAATTGGCAAAAAACTGCCGGAGTTGTACAAAACCGTTGGCCTTTTGATTGAAAACGGCAGCCTAAAGGAGGCCATTGATACGGCCTTTGAGTATGTGCGCGCAGGTAACAAATACTTTGACACCATGCAGCCTTGGATAACCAGGGAAACAGAGACAGCAAGCTGCCGCAGCACTATTTTTACCTGCGTTCAAATGATTGCAAATTTATCGGTTTTGCTGGAGCCGTTCCTGCCGTTTTCGTCGGCGAAAGTAATCAACTGGTTGGATATTCATACCGGTTGGGGTGTGAAAAATATCTCTGCCGGATTTAAAATACCGGAAGTGGAAATACTATTTCAGCGGCTGGACAAAAAAATTGCAGAGGAAGAATTGGCGCGGCTTTGTCAAAAATAAAAAAAATGTAGACAGTAAATGGGGTTACATGGTATAGTATGGAAAAATTTTAGGAGGCAGGCTAATGAAATTTTCGGAATATTGTGACATGGTGGAAGGCACCGAACAAGAGCAGCAGTTTTTGGAATTTATGAAGCAGGACCATATGGCAGAACTTAAAAAAGTTTCCGCCAAGATGAAATCCATTCCCTTTCTTGGTAAACTTATGACGGCGATTGTAGTACTGTCGGAATCCGAAAGCATTGCTGAGTTTAAAGAGTCCAAGTATTACTCTACCCTTGCGAATTTCGAATTTACCTTTGACCATGAGTCCGGTAGTTTCGGCTTTAGCCCCAGTGACCAGCAAAAAAAGAAAATTGCAAAAGTTGTATGCATAGCCCTTACCATAATAGCTTTGCTGGTAATATGCTGCAAGTTCTGCTGCTGCAAGAAAAAAGCCAAATAGGTGGTGGCAATGAAATTTTCGGAATACTGCAACATGGTGGAAGGCTCAGAGCAAGAGCAGCAATTGCTAACGTTTTTAAAGCAGGATAAAATGCAAGGCATTATCCAAGACTCGGTAAAGGCAAAGCGCGTTCCCATTATCGGCAAAGTTGTGACTGCCGTGGAAGTACTGGCGGGTTCGGAAAGTATTTTCGCGTTTAAAAACTCCGCACATTACAAGTATCTTATGAACTGGGAACTTAATTTTGACCCCGCAAAAGACAAATTTTACTTGACGCTTAGCGAGGTGCAGAAAGAAAAAATCCGAGACGTGTTAAGCTTTAGCTTTTCTGTAATTTCATTTTTGCTGTTGTACCGTAAAATCCGCCGCCGCGAGAAAAAGCAGTGGAAGAAAGAAATGAAAAAACGAAAAATTAAATACATTCCGTTGAAAGAGAACAGTCTTTACAGCCTTTAAGCGCGAAAAAAACTTGAAGTTTCGCGCGCAGAGACCCGGTGGTTGGTGGAAACCGGGACTGGGGTAATGACCTTTCCGCTCTGGAGGAAGCTGGTGATGAATCAGCCCGGTACGCCGGTTACAGCGTCAAAAAGCCGTGTAGTGGTAAATTACTACTGCACGGAAAGTTGGGTGGCACCACGGGAGCATTGTATCTCTCGTCCCTTCGCGGACGGGAGATTTTTTTATACCAAATAAAAATAAAA
>WQTQ01000019.1 GCA_009786175.1 Bacillota bacterium
CACAATGTTGGCGGCCTGCCGGAAAATTTAGATTTTGACCAACTTGTAGAGCCCCTTTCCGGCCTGTTTAAAAACGAAGTGCGCAAAGTAGGAACAATGCTGGGCTTGCCCCCAACCTTAGTAAACCGCCAGCCCTTCCCGGGGCCCGGTCTTGCCGTGCGTGTAATGGGCGAGGTAACATTCGAGAAATTGGAGATACTGCGCAAGGCAGACGCCATTGTGCGGGAAGAACTGGACAAGCTGGACCCACGCCCAAGCCAGTATTTTGCTGTGCTGACAGATACATTTTCCGTTGGTGTAAAAGACGGCGTCCGTACCTACGACCCGGTGCTTGCCATACGGGCCGTAAATACCCAAGATTTTATGACAGCGGCCTATACGCCAATCCCCCATGACGTGTTGGGCAGGCTGGCGGAACGGATTTCCGGCGAAGTGGACGGGGTGAGCAGAGTTGTTTATGATATTTCAAGTAAACCGCCCGGTACGGTGGAATGGCAATGAAAAAAATGTAAAGAGTTGTCGAGATAGGATTGATGACGATTAGGTGGTTTTCAAGTTCTTATTGATATGATTGCACCTGACAGCGATTATGCCGCAGATTGGAGCGCAGGAAAGACAAATTAACATTGGGGTTGGCAGCCATTTATCCAAAACAGGCCACATTGAAGGCTGCCCCCCAACATAAGGTTTATCTATGTCTGACTCTCTCCTGCTTCCATCATTATTACCACTCTTTTACACAGTATGGTGTACATATCATATTGTCAAGAAATATTCTGTTTACCAGGAACATCGCGGAGAATTGAGCAGAGACTACCCAATGTCCTCAGAACTGAGATACGAAATATCTACAAAATCCGGCAAACGGACATTGTGTTTTTCGATGTACTTTTGACAGGAATTTTTAACAGCTGAGAGTACTTCCTTATCAGAAATAATTATAAGGCTGAACTTGAAATTGCGATTAGATGTGTTTACATAATTTTGACCGTCCAATTCGATGCGCTTTAATGTATTTTGCAATAATGCCGACGGGTTAAGAGATTTCCAATGCTTTATCTCAAACAATAAATCGGTATTGCCCTTTTTGGAAATTGCGACAATGTCGTATTCGCTTTTGCCGATACGGACATTTTGGGTAACTGTGTACTTGTGGGATAGTTGATTTTTTACAAATTTAAAGTATCGTTCCTCCATGTTCATAGCGTCCAAAATAGCCCTCTTTTGCGAGTCTACGGTTATTGGCCCGTTTGCTTCGCTGTCTTCATACACTTCATCAATAATGCGTTCTACAACTTCCGGGGTGGTAAGTTTTTCGATATTGGTCCGCTTCATTTTTGTTTCCAAACGTGTCTGTTCATCTATTTCTTTTTGCAGCAAATACCATTTGCGGCCACCATAAAGTACGCATGTGATCCCCAGCAAAAATATAATCAAACAAAACCATGGGAATACCGAATTGACGATGCTCAGCATTCTAGCTCTATTTTCTAGTGACAGCAACGACAGTTCTGACAGCTGCAAGTATTCGACTTGACTGATTAAAATATCGTATGAACCGGTAAACAGTTGATGAATACCTATTATCGGGGCCGCTATAAATATTGCCCCTATCGAAACCAAAAATTTATAAAAACTATCGTATTGGAGCTTTTCCATTGACACTGTCCTCCTTCAACCCCGTCTCCCTCACCACATTCAGCTCCTCGGCAGACATAAGTCCGGCCTCGTACAAGTTCAAATACTCCTGGGAAACGGTTGCGTTAAATATCAACAAATCGTCGGAATTTATTGTAACAGGTACACCATAGTCATACAATGTCCGAATTTGATGGGTTGCGTAGCTTTTGGTATTGCTCAGCAAAATATTGCTTGTGGGGCACACATTAAGCTGCACTTTATGCCTTGCCAGCCAGTTCATTATTTGTGGCGATTCTGCCGCCGCAATACCGTGCTGTACTTGGTCAAGTTCCAGTTCTTCTGCATAGCGCAGCACATCGTCCGGGCCGCCAAACTCGCCAATATGGGCTTTTACAGTCAAGCCGTGTTGGCGGGCTTTGTGGCTCATGGTTTTCATGTCACTCATGGTCATTGTGTTTTCAATAGCGTAATCCACAATGTCAATGCCTTTAAACCAGTTCGCGCTAAATATTTCGTCAAGATTATCCAAGTCACCGGTACTCCACAGCAATAAATCCGGTAAAAACGTGGTTTCCGGTGTAAAAGCTTTGTGTAAGCCGTTCATAACAGCCGTGAAAATCTCCATCCCGCCCAGGTGGTAAACCTCGGCAACCCCGTAGCTCATTGCTAAAACGGAAATGTTATCTGCCTTTGCCTGTACAAATGCCGCGGCTACTCGCGGAATATAGCCGCTTTTGTCCGGGAAGTAGCATTTTATATTGTCGGCAATCCACCGGTCCATTTCCCGGACAGAGCTAAGCGGCGTGGTAAGCGGCGTCAACTTTGTGTTCAGCATTTTTTCTACATACGAAAGCCTGCCGCCGCGCCCAGCATGGCTGTGCAGGTCACTTTTGGGTACACTTTCAATTTCCGTAATGGATTTATTTTTTAATGCTTGGATAAATTTCGCGCTGTCCATTAATGATGCTCCCTTGCTAATTTTGAACTATTTTATCACACACTGTCTCTACGTGGAACAAATTCCTCTTGAGCATGGCTACCTTTACAGTGTATACTGGCATCAACTACATACGCAAAGGAGAACCATGCCATGGACAACCTGCTTATCATAGACGCCCATTGCGACACAATTACAAAAATAATGAGAACCGACGAGGAACTTTATGCCAACAGCTGCCACTTGGACGTGGCAAGGCTTAAAGAGTATCCTTCTTTCGTCCAGTTTTTTGCGGCGTTTGTGTCACCGGAATACTGCCCGGGCAACGCCTATACCCGCTGCGTGGATATTATCCGCAAGTTTGAAGCAGAAATGGCAAACAATAAAGAACATATTTGTCACGCTAAAAACTATCAGCAAATAATAGACGCCACAGACAATGGCAAAGTTGCCGCTGTTTTAACAATAGAAAACGGCGGGGCACTGGAAGGCAGCATTGCAAAGCTTGACAAATTCTACAACCTTGGGGTGCGCAGCATTTGCCTTACCTG
>WQTQ01000020.1 GCA_009786175.1 Bacillota bacterium
CTTCCGGTTTGGTCTTGATTATTGTCTGGTTGGCGATTGCCGCGTCCGCAGGCGGTTAATGCCAGTAAGGCAACAATTAGGACAATAGCCGACTTTATTAATTGCATATATAAGCTCCTTTAGTGGAAGATGAAACACCCGAGATGTTCTAATGTCAATATATACTGATGTAAATCCAGTACATATTATGCTGAATAATACTGCAATATAGATGCGCAAACATTTCGGGTGTTCTCTTCATGTGTCATTAATTTTTACCAGCCATTAGATATGCCTGTTTGTGTACTTGAGGACGCACGTATACCATTATTGGTGCTTATGGCACTCTGTGCATTAGTAATATCTGTACTAATTTGTTGATTAGCACAAGGCCCACCACAACTACCACATCCAGCAACTGCCGAACAATCGCAGCTGCACCAGTAAGCATGAATGCTGTTTTCCAACGTTATGTGATTCTTTTTCAACTTACGCATAGGTCACATCTCCTTTCTGTTTATTTTTTATCGAAGCGATTACCGCTTCTGCTAAACACGAAACGGTAGTTTCGTGAAGTCGCTCTAAGAAGTTGTCGTCAATATCAATTCCGAATATATCTTTAATTTCAAGTAAGATGTAAACCAGATCCACAGGGAGACCGTTTACCTTAGTGCTGAAAAGATCGCTTTCGCCCGGCGACTTTATATCCGGTCTAATTTTGCGGATTATATCAATTATTTGGTTTTTTACATTGTCTACATTCATTGTAAACATTCCCTTCTATACCACGTCAGGGTTATTTACCAGTTGGTTTTCAATATCCGTACAAACATGGTATATAGACTGTAGATTAAACATATTGAACACGTTTATCTCATCGCTTGTATTAACATCATCGCCTAATTCGTTCATTACAAAATTACAGTCTAGGGACAAATATGATAAATTATTACGGTCTCTATTGTAATCGCAACGTGTATTAGCTATGTTAAAATGCTTTACCGGAAGGTCCAATCTGTATTTACAGTAATTTTGCAACAGCTTAAAGTACTCAAGTTTATACGGTAAACTGTATGTACTAAGCATCGCAACATCTGTTTTCAACGCATTTGAAATTATCAAAGAAGTTTCTCCAAAGTCGCCCACAAGCTGGTTGCTAAATTTCATTATGCTGCCGGGTACGCCAATAATTATTAAGTCAGGAGCTTGCATGCGAACAGTCTCATAAATATGCCGGTTTAAGTAAATAATCCGGTTAGTAAGGGAAGAATTTCCTGATACAAAAGCCGGTAATGACGGGAAGCCAAATAACTCGCTGTACTCTTTTGAACCCCATTGGCACACTTTGTATCCTCGGTCAACAAAATGACGACGCACAGCTAATTGCAAATCAAATTTATTACATTGCTCACCCTTACCAAGCACCATTATCACCGGCACATCTATATCAAAAAGCCCCATTGAAACGTTTATATTTTGTACATTTTCCTCCGGTACAACATCGCCGCCCAATATGCAAAAAGAGTGAGATTCATTATTAAATAGTTTGTTTGATAACTGCCGGGTTACAATAATCTTTTTATTTTGTCCTTCGCACCTTTTGATAATGTTTAAATATGCATCCATATTTACAATCGAGGGGTGATAGTCCATAAGAATCGTATCAAAAGGCATATCATCGCCTATGCTTGTAACAGTTACACCAATATGCCCACCGCCATCCACTACGCCAGCATCAATTCCTTCGAGGCCAAAGGATTTAGGCGCGTACACCACAGATAATTGGTATTCTTTTAACATATCTGAAAACCTGGCTATTGGGCTTAGTTTCTTGCTAAACGGATATATTGCTAGTTTTTTCATAATAAAGACACCTCTTCTAGTCGGACATCCATTTCGCGAAACAGGCATAATACTCTTAATTTGTATTCAGAATCGTTTATCATCATGCTGCAAGAAGATAGTTTGGTGAGTTTATCAAGTTTACCGTCTTTTTCCGCAAAAGCTGCGCATAAGCCACAAAATCTTAAGTTCCAACAGTTCAAACACTCTTCTTCTGTAAGTTCACCAATGCTTAGCAGCTTTTCTGCTTTTCCTATATCAAAACCGGTGTCTATATGGCCAATTCGCATTGCTTCAGACGTTTCGCTTACTCTTTCGCAAGGGTAAAAATCCCCATTTACATCCACAAACAAACGTAGCACTCCCGGTAGGCAAGGGCCGCTATGATGAGCGGTTTCCGGTAATGGCATATACGCGTCTATACTTTTTCGGAAGGTTTGAATGTTTGAAAAACCTGATATAAATAGTTTTGAAACGCTTTTGGGGCTTATGAAACCAAGCGCGCACAACAGCACTTTCATAATCTCGCGACGGCTCGTAACAAAGTAGTTGTCGTCATATTCCACAGCAACTTTTGATCCAAGGTCATTAACCGGTACCGAACGAAGCATAGAATCTTGCAGAACTGTCTCTGCGTCAAAAAAATCTTTTACACATTTATAGTCATTCTCGGGACTGATTACGGCATTAAATGATATGTTTTTATACAGTTCCGGAAAGTTCTCTTTTATATACTCAACGCTTTGCATAACCGTATCAAAAGAGCCTTGTCCATCTAAAAATTTACGATGCTTATCATGAACGAATGCCGGACCGTCTAAACTAATCATTACAATAAACTTTTCTGCTTGTAAAAAAGATACCGCTTCCTCTGTAAACAGTGTGCCGTTGGTGGTTGTGTTGTACTGTACTTTTCGTTCGGGATATTCCCTTTTAATATACTCTACACAGCATTTGATTGTTTCTAAAGCCAGCAACGGCTCACCCCCATAAAACGAAATGTAGACACTTTCTAAATCGGTAGAATGTTTCATAAGGAAATCTATGCTTTTGTATGCTGTCTCAAGACTCATATCTAAATTTGCATGAGTGCGTTGGCTATACCGACCGGAATACGAGCAGTACTCGCAAAACAGGTTGCATCGTTGTACAATTTGAAGGATAAGCTGTTGTATGCGGCTCTTCATATGGTATGGAAGCATTGGACATTCCGGATGCTGGATTTTTCTTAACTTCCCTGGCAGGCAATATCCCTTGTCTTGAAATGCCTGTAACACTTCTTTATGCCTGTCATGGGTTACATCACTTAAAGCATCATACTC
>WQTQ01000021.1 GCA_009786175.1 Bacillota bacterium
ACAAATGGGCAACAATGAAAACTTGGCTCCGTAATTTCTCCAAAAATTATTCCAGTATTAAGGTGGCCCTATTAGACCATTTTCAATAGAAAATGCTATAGAGTGAAAAAACAAAATTATTTGCTAATCGCTGTATATGCCTATCATAAGCAAATGGTGTGGTATATAATCCGGCCGATGGGTGACGTTCCAGGTCAACATATGTTTGCTGAATTAAGCGCAAAAGTTCTACAAACTCAGCATTGTTTAAATGGGATACTTGGTTTTCTAAATCAATAAAATGGTTAATTTCACGTACCACCGTTTCCGCCGGATGGTTGTTCTTGCAGCCACTTGAAAAATGTAAGTGGCCAAATTCATGAGGATAGTCAGTCATTAAATCTATATAAAGTGACATCATTTGGCGCAAGCTGATTGTATCATATGCATTAAAACGATCAAGAAAATATTGAGGTAATTTGGCATTTATTCCGATATACATAAAATCTAAGCTTGTTGGAAATGCCCATAATCCATCATTAACTGCGAATGACTCTAATACGTTAACATAAAAATCGTCGGTATTTGTGTTTGGGTTTGTATCTATCAAGGCCCAAATATCTGTTAGTAACCCCGATTCTGCCCATGAAAATAAAGGCCACAGTGTACCCCACGGTTGAAATGCAATCATATCATACCCTTGCCCGGCCATTAACATGGTTGCTACCCGAAATGCTAAATTTTCTAGATCCTCATTTGTTAACGGATAGTGTGTTGAAACATAAATGTTAAAATTATACTCTACGCCGCGTTCTGCCCAATCTCTATTCATATATTGTTCGGCTTGAGCCAATATGAATCCAAAATTTTGATGAGCTTTAATCGACAAAGTCTTGTATGGCAAGTGCGCCCGTGCATATAACAACTCTTGCATTTCTAGTTCCCGCATAACTTGCCGTGCATGCTCCTCTAAAATGGCGGGATCAACTTCTGTAAATTCGCGTGATACAAACCAATTGTTTATCGCAGCTTCAATTTCCTGCAGAAATTCCCGCGCAGTTATTGCACCACCCATAAAAACGGAGGTATTGCCCGTGTACATGGCAACCGGCAGCACAAACATTGCTTTTGGCACCGTCACGGGCATGACTTTGTAATTTTCCAGCCGTGCTATTGCTTCGGGTATTTGACTTCCGCCGGATTGCGCTTGAGTTTCGGTTGCGGCGCGGTAAAACCCGGCTTCTGCGTGTTCTGTAAACAGCGTACGTTTTATTGGTGTTGCCAGTGAAGTTTGCCCCTGTAAACCTTCCGCCCATGCTGCAACTACATTCATAAGAAATGTTAATGCTAGTTCTCCGTTAGCATTTGCGTTTACTGCAAATAGATTGTTGGTGACTTGCTGCAAAAATAAATTGCCACTTTCTCCTGCCAGAGGAATGTAGTGTATAAAATAGGGGTTGGGGAAATAAAGTAAAGCATTTGCTGTATCCAAAGGCTGCGTAGTAAACGAAAACGCATACCTCTCACTTTGTAAAGAAAGTACATTTTCAAAAGTAGGATTGCCAAGGACATTGCCAAGTTCATTTATGGTATTGTGACGATTATTGTCTGCAAGTGCACGATGTGCAGTATTTAAAAAATATACAAAATGCCCGGACGCAATCACCGCAGGCGAAAACGTTTCATTCTCCCAATTGATGATTTGACTAATCCTGTCATGCAAAGCAAAATTAAACCGCGAAACCGCACCCATTGCAACAGCCAAGTGATTCCACTCTGCATGGGTGGTTTGCAGTTCATTGTACAGGGCAAATAGCCTACTAAAAGTTACTGTGTCATACGCAGCAAAACGTTCTATAAACTCTGAAGGCAGGTTTGCGTTAATGCCTACATATTCAAATGCGAAATTTATCGGAAAAGTGTACAAGCCACCATCAATTTCTAACGCTTCCAGTACATTTGAAAAAAAGTAATCATGGCTGGCGTAAGTGGCTATTAACTCGTTTATATCCGCTACAAGTCCGTTATAAATTAAGTTAAGCAAATCATGCTCCGGCGTTAGGAAAAATATATCTGCACCTTGCCCAATGGTAAGCAAAGCCTGCTGTTCCATAATATTCAGTGCCAGTGTCTCCGGTGTGTATGAGATAATGTTAAGCGCGAAACCATTGCGTTCCAAATTAAGGCGTTCTTCAGCGGCTATTAAAACAGCTACAAAATGTTCCGGTGCGGCAATTGTAAGGGTTTCGGTATGTCCGAATACGCCGTGGTTTCCCACACGACCTTGGTTATCCGACGGGGCATCAGAAATCTGTGTCCTGCGCCCGCAAGCGGTTATAAACAGTAGTACCAATAGTAGAAAAGCGAGAAGACATACTTTTCGCATCGACACAATAATCACTCCCGTTTCTAATGGAAATAAAATAGTTCCCCATTTATTACCATACCACATTTTGTTAGAAAATAAAAGGACACAAATTATTACTCCTACCCCCTGATATCAGGGGGTGGATCATACTTCTCTTTCTGATATTGGAACAACTCCGCATACTTATGTTTGTTCCGCAATAGCTCTTCCTGGGTGCCGTCTTCTACAAGACGGCCTTTTTCAAGCACAAGTATTCTGTCCGCAAGGGCGACATTTGATAATCTATGGGACGTAAATATTGTCATTTTGCCGTCTGTAAATGTCTTTAACGCCCCAAATATTTCATGCTCCGCTTTTGGATCCAGGTTGGAAGACGGCTCATCCAGTATCAAGGCCGTATGCCTGCGGTACAAAGCCCGGGCCAAGGCAAGCTTTTGATGCTGTCCGCCGGAAAGCTCTATCCCGTCCGTGTCAAAAAGGCGGGTGATACTTGTATCCATGCCCTTTGTGGCTTTTTCCAAAATATCACCGGCGTAAGCGGCTTGCAACGCTTTTGTAGCGTTGCTGTCTACGTCTGCTTGGCCGTCGTCGGCTATGGTGAAATTCTCCCGCAGGGTAAAGTTGTAATTGTACATATCTTGAAAATACACGCTGAAATTGGCACGTAGCTGCGACAGTTTATACTCCTTAATGTTTACGCCGTTTATGCGAATTTCCCCCGTGTCCGGTTCGTACATGCGAAGCAGCAGCTTTATAAGCGTAGACTTGCCGGAGCCGTTTAGCCCCACCAGCACCACCTTTTCATTTTTATGCAAGGTGAAACTGATGTGGTTTATTAC
>WQTQ01000022.1 GCA_009786175.1 Bacillota bacterium
GCTTGGTTTGCTATTAATATACCTAGCATGGTATCTAACATGACCAATACCTTTAACTCAGTATCAAATAATGGGACGACATTTGCGTTTGCAGCTTCGGCCTTTAGGATATATCACATATCTCCGGAAGGCGTGATGAGCGGTGCTTCAAACCGTTCTATATCTTTTCCGTAATTTGATGGACAAACTAAACCAGCACGATTAGAGACATAATTAATATGTACTGTGTCTACATATTTTTGCTAAGCAGATTAGAGGAGTCGAGGTTGCTCCCTCCTCCGGGCATTATTTTAATCAAATTTTTATTTGGGTTAATATATTGCTGACTGTTTTAATACTAGCCGTGATTCTTAGGTTTTTGGTAAAGGGAATTATTTTGGCAAAATCGAAAAATTGCGGCAAGAAGAGTAAGTGATAAAACACACAAGAGATTACCTATCTCTTGTGTGTTTGCTTTTAAGGGTGGACAGACTTACTGCTTTTCGTCATCGGGAGTAATTGTCTCTACCAAAATGAAGGTGAGTTTGTAGAGGGCTGCGCCACCATGTACAGAGATATTTGGAGCAGTATAAATTATATGTATGTGTATACACATACATATAAAACAATACCCGGGCAAATGATACTTGCCCGGGTATTGTTTTATCCTCACAATTCGGCGATACAAAAACCAAGCGCATCAACATGCGCTTGGTTAGTTCTCAACTGCTGCTAAGTTCTTCAATCATTTCCTCGTGTTCAATGCTGCCGCCTTTTTCTTTTTTCACAAACTTATAAAAAGTATTGCGCTTTAAGCCAAGGCGGCTCATGGCTTCGGTGCCGGTGATAATACGGTTTTTGTACAGCCCGTAAATTTCTTCCCATTGCCCGGGGCGGTCAATTTCCTTGCGCCCCTTAAACTTCCCCTGGCTTTTGGCAATGGCGATGCCTTCGCGCTGGCGCTCCAGGATATTTTCCCGTTCAAATTCATAAATCGCGCCAATAAGGGTAAGCATAAGTTTGCCCGTGGGTGTTTCTGTGTCAAGGTTTTCTTTTAGGCTTACAATTTTCACGCCTTTTCTTGCAAAGCTTTCGGTGATGTCCAAAAGGTCTTTGGTAGAGCGGGCAAGGCGGGAAAAGTCCTTGATAAAAACCGTGTCCCCCGTGCGTATGTATTCCATCATTTGGCGGAGCATGGGGCGGTTGGGCTCTCTTGTGGAAATTTTTTCCACAAAAATTTTGTAAAGTCCTAAATCGCGAAATGCTTCCAGTTGGCGGGCCTCGTTTTGGTCAACGGTGCTTACCCTAACATAACCCACCCTGGTTTTGTCCGGTTGGTTTTCGTCTGTGATAACGCGGCTTAAACCTGCGTTGATGTCGAATGTCATATGACAGTCCCCCAATAAATTTGTCGAATGCTTCATCGAATTGCTTTGAAGTAGTCGCGTCGTTTACTTGCTGCGTCCCGTGTCGGGCAGATGTCTGGCCGCCATTGCCGTCGCACGCCGCCAAAACAAATAGGACGTCAACAAAAAATCATGTAATATTATAACATTTAATTTATCACAAGTCAATAGGGTTTTAAATATCTGTTTAAAAATTCTGCCGTCAATTTCAAATAAGCAAAATTCGCCTAATTTTTTACCGGCACATAAGTTTGTTTGAACTCTAGTCTAAAAAATATATTCTAATCTCTAACTTGCTCTTTATTCCCGGGCGCCATCTCAATTTTGCGTCTTGCATCTGACATCATTTGGCGTATAATTAAAAGTGGGGGTGAATTTATGAAAAATAGAATTATGAAAAGTTTTTGCGGTGTTGTGATTTTGTTGGTGGGATGCGGGGTCATGAACAAAGAATCGGAATATAATGCAATTTTAACCCAAGCAATAGAGCAAGAAAGAATAAATCTACGCTTCCCCCATGTTTCGGACATACAGGGATTTATCTCCCTCGACAACGGAACACTGATTGACAAAAGATTGTTTGAAGCTTGGACAGTACATAACCCTCGGGAAATGCACTTCAACGAAGATGATTTATGGCTCATTTTTGATTTGATAATAAGGCATTTTGATTATATAAATGCCGGTGATGAAGATGGACTTCGCTCCACGATGGAGGGGATGGATGGCTCGGACGGGAATCATTTTCATCCGCTTATATGGGCCTTTATGGAAGAACAAAAAGGTTCATCGCTGTTTGTAGAGCGCATAATTCTCTCAAGCTTCGGATTTGCAATTAGAGTTATTATATCTAATGACAGAGGTGACGAGTTCCATGTGTGGCCGTTAATTGATGGGAGTGAATCTTGGCGGATAATCAGATACTTTAATCACATCACTCTACGTAAAGACTGGTGGCCGATTGAATATATAGATTTGTGGGCGTACATAATAACTATGCATATAGAATCATGGGAGCATATCAGGCCGAGGTTGCAAGGGGACTGAACAAAAACAAGCCTGCCTCAAAAGCGGACTTGTTTTTTCTGCCTTACTATAAGTTGGTGAATACTTAGTGGTTTAAATTTGCCTAGCCTACAAATGCACGTATTCCATTTGCCAAAGCTTGCGCCAGCTCCTGACGCCTATTTCGCAAAATATTAACGTCAGGATTGACTAGTGGGCTATCGATGAAAGCAAGCTCAGGATAAACGGCAATCATGCGGGTAAAGCGTAACACACCTAAAGAACCATGTCTCGTTTGCTCTTCTGTTATTACGCCATTAAAATCCCTTACTCTCATTCCAAGGGAATTACCCAAGGTATTGCTGACAATTTCGGCAAAGCGTCGGGTGGCTTGCAAGTCGCGTGCCGGGTTATTTGGACTTTGTGTTGGTATTATGGTTTCGACTCCGGTGCCACCGCCTGAATTTGTGTGCACGCTTATAAAGTAGTCCGCATTCCAGTTATTGGCCATTTGCCAACGTTCGTTAATGGAACGTGTGACATCTGTTGTTCTTGACATCATAACCTCAAAGCCTTGTGCTCGTAAAATCTGCGCCAATCTGTTTGACACGTCAAGATTAATATCGCTTTCTCTCATGCCGTTGCCTAACGCTCCTGGGTCACTGCCTCCATGGCCGGGGTCAATAAATATCTTTGTCCGCCACCGGGCAAACAAAACAATACTGCTATTAAGAACCATCTGCGGATGAAGCAAACTGCCACCCTGAGCAGCAGTAGCCCACCCCAAAAATCCCGCAAAAGGCGCAG
>WQTQ01000023.1 GCA_009786175.1 Bacillota bacterium
GTAAAAATTACATGGGTGCCTGTTATTGTCCACATGCTTTGGAACGTTAATATAAACAGAGTAATCCATGCCGGTTTTACGGCCGGCATAACCACCCGCCACAATGTACGGAATTCTGTAGAGCCGTCTATTTGCGCCGCTTCAATTAAAGAAGACGGTACTTGGCTCATGAAATTGATCATAAGAAACAGCCCGAGAGTAGAAGCGAATGACGGGAAAATTATAGCCCAATAAGTGTCTATAAGCCCAAGGTTAGACATAATTAAGTAGTTGTGTACAGCCGTAACTACAGGGCTAAACATAAGAGCGATAATAATTAGTCTGTTCAAAAATTGCTGCCCAAAAAATTCGAACTTGGCCAAAGGATACGCCGCCATAGATGCCAGAAAAATTTGCCCAAGGGTACCAATTGCTACAATAAATACGGAATTAAACACATAACGCCAAAACGGTACCAGAGTGTTATTAAACACATTACCCATAGCAAAAAAGTTTTCGATGGTAGGGTTGCGCACCCATATTGTAGGCGGAACACGCAGCAGCTCATATAAAGGTTTGAATGCGTTATTTACAAGCAATATAATTGGCAACAAAAATATAATGGAGAAAGCTGTCATGGCAAGCCCAAGTGTTAGGTTGCCTGCAAAAGACCTTCCGCCGCGCTTCGTTCTAAAAAACTTTTTAATTGCCGCCCGGTTCATGTTCCCACCCGCCTTAGAAACATTTGGAATAATTTATTACAGCCCAGCATTATCAAAAGCAGAATTAGTGCGATGGCGGATGCATATCCCATTTCCATACGTACGCTGCCGTAATCTGTAAGGTGATTAACTACTGTGTGGGTGCGGTATTGGGCACTTGGGAAGCCCATCAGACCGGAAGGATCTAATGCCAGTACACCTGTTATTGTCATAACTGCGCCAAATCTTAGCTGAGGCGTCATGTTTGGCAGAGTAATAAACCAAAGCTCTTGCCAGCGGTTTTTTATACCGTCTACATATCCGGCTTCATATTGGGTTTTATCTACTGTTTGCAAGCCTGCCACAAAGGAAAGGAAGCCGATACCCAGTGCCATAAGCAGCTGCGTGCCTACTACGATGGGAATCATGTAGTCTGAATCCATAAGCCATAAAATAGGTTCTTCTATTAGGCCGCGGGTTAGCAAAATAGAGTTAAGCCAGCCGAACGGGTCCCCGGAGAAGAAAAAGAGAAAAAAGCCGGTAAACGCCGCTACAGACATACTTGGGGCGTAGAAAATAATCGTTAATACTGCCCTAAGCTTTCTGGGGAGTTCATTAATTAGCCAGGCCATAAAGAATGCCAGTAAGTATCCCGTAGGACCAATAAGAACCGCCATAATAAATGTATTTTGAATAGAGAGTGTGAAAAGAGTGTCCTCTAACAGCAATCGCCTGAAGTTTTCCAGCCCGATAAACCGCGGAGGCTGGATAACATCATAGTGAGTGAAACTGGTGAAAGTAGCCATTATTACAGGCAGGATTGTAAATGTGAAAAATATTGTCATAAAGGGGAGCAACATAAGATAAAGCGGCAGATTTTTGCGGAAATTATACTTGCCGTTCGAGCGGATTCTGTCTTCCATATGCCACCTCGTTTCTATTCAATTTCTTATTCCAAGCCAAACTCACGGCGTTTGGCGGTTAATTCGCTGTCTATCCTGTCGCGTGCAATTAGTAAAGCATTTACAGGGTTGCCATTGTCTACTACTACATTAGCGAAGGCATTGTGTATCTCACGCCCTGCAATATATCCGCCGGGTACTTGTGGAATGGGTATTGCCCAGTTTAAGGTTTCTTCCATTGCAGGCCACATGTCTCCCCAGCCAAGGTTTTGGAAACTGGCCAGGTTGGCTGTTTGATGACGCCAGTTGTGACCAAATACAGATTCTACTTCTAAGGTAAAGCGGTTTTGGGCTTCGTAGGAAGTAAACCATGTTATAAATTCCCAAGCGGCATCAACTGTTCCACGGCGTTCCGCAATGTTACCTACGATAAAGTTACAACTAACACTTAGAACATTGTCTCTGCGGAACTCGCCTTGGGCATTGTACATACCCGGAATAGGGGCAACATTCCAGCGGCCCCGTATTTCCGGTGCCCCTGCATTAAGTAAATTTATATTGTCTACCCCCGCTACAAACACAGGCAGTTCGCCCATGCGAAACCGGGTTAAAACGTCGGTTTCTACAATAAAACCGTGTTTTGTATACAAGTCGGTCCAAAAGCGGAAGGCTTGAATACCCACGTCATCTGCCAGCAAGGTGTACGCACCTTCGTCTGCAAATGGGCGGCCGCCCATCTGATGCAATAACCCAATATGGATAGTGTTAAGGTTACGGGTAGTGGCCCCTACCATTCCGCCTGCAGAGCCCGGCTGGGGCTGCGGTATGGTGCTAAAAAACACATCCATATGTCTGGATTGCAGCGGCGGCACAATAGATAAGAACTCTTGTATATCGTTGGGTGGCTGTGTAATACCTACGTCTTCAAACACATCTGTACGGTAGAACATCATGTTAAATGTCATGGTGTCGGGCAGGGCATAAGTTGCCCCGCGGAAGCTTAAAGTATCTATTGCCGCAGGCGCGAAACGCGCGGCAACTTCATCAAAATTGTCAAACCGGGTAAGGTCTATGGCCCCGGCCCTAAAAGCAAAATTTATTGGCATAGCTGCTTGAGCTGTCAGTACAACGTCCGGCCCTTGCCCTGTTAAAGAAGCGGGGAAAACAATACCCGCATCCACCAGCCGCAAGTCCACAGAAATATGGGGGTGGTTTGGTATAAACTGCTCGTTTATAATGCGCCCCATAATGTTAAATACATCAAAGCCTGTGGCTACCCACACTTCTATGTGAGTATGGTCTACGCCGTCGGGGGCGTCTGTTCTAAAGCTGAAATCTTGGGTAAATGACCCCAAAAATGCAAGGATGTTGTGCCAAATACGTTGAAAAACATTTGCCCGCGGGCGAAATACTTCTGCATCTGTACCGGCTACGCCCAGTACATCTAAAAGCAGAGGCTGCTCGTTGGCCATTGTGATAAAAAGGCCAAGGGCAGAAATAGAGTCTTGAAACTCACTTAAGTAGCGGGCCAGACGGTCGGGTCTGTCTGCCATCCGGGTTACATTCATGTTTAGGCGGTTTAATATGGCATTGGTTTCGCCAAAAGTGTTACCGGCGGCATCTATGCGCACCAGCAAATCGTC
>WQTQ01000024.1 GCA_009786175.1 Bacillota bacterium
GAGTATGATGCTTTAAGTGATGTAACCCATGACAGGCATAAAGAAGTGTTACAGGCATTTCAAGACAAGGGATATTGCCTGCCAGGGAAGTTAAGAAAAATACAGCATCCGGATTACCCAATGCTTGAGTATCATTTGAAAAACAGTATCGCTCAACTTACGATGCAGATCACGCAGAGTTGCAACTTGTTTTGCAGCTATTGCTCTTACTCAGGTTTATACAATAATCGAACCCATGCCAATAAGCATATGAGTTACGAAACCATGTGCAAATGTGTCGATTTCGTTATGATGCATTCCAGAGATTTAGAAAGGATTACTCTCGGTTTTTACGGGGGTGAACCCTTGCTGGCTTTGGATAATATCATGGAATGCGTTGAGTATGTTCGAGAAAACTATCCCGAACGAAATGTTTTTTATACCTTAACCACAAACGGTACTCAATTTACAGATGAGTGTGCAACTTTTCTACAGGATAACAATTTTTCTGTATTAATTAGCTTGGATGGTCCTGCTTTTATTCATGATCAACACCGCAAATTTGCAGATGGAACCGGTTCTTTTGATACAGTAATGAAGGCTGTTGAGTATCTAAAGGAGTACTTCCCTGCTTTGTACAAAAAAATCTCATTTAATACAGTGGTCAGCCCCGGCAAAGATTATAAATGCATAAAAGACTTCTTTGACGCAGAAACGGTATTTAAAGACTCAACAACAAGAACAGCTATGGTTAACACACTTGGTACAAACGAGGAAATCAGTTATGATGATGCCTTCTTTATTACTTATAGACGCGAAATGATGAAATTATTATTGTATTCATTAGGGTTTTTGAGTTTAAAAAGCGTATCTAAAATGTTTTATAGTGAATGGATTGGGCTTGAACATCAGCGTAAACAATTTGATACGTATATGGAGATGCCGGAAGTGGCCCACCATGGCGGACCCTGCCTGCCGGGAGCCAGGCGGCTGTTTGTGGATGTAAACGGCAATTTCTATCCTTGTGAGAGAGTGAGTGAAACATCATCTGCTACGCAAATTGGGCACATTGATACAGGCTTTGATATAGACAAAGCCCGTAAAGTACTTAATATTGGCGAACTTACAGTTGATGAATGCTTGGGATGTTGGAACTTAATATATTGCGGAATTTGTGCTGCCCATGCAGACAATGAAACCGGATTGGACAAGGATACAAAACTAAGAAGCTGTGCTGCAATGAGAGCTACAACGCTGATAACAATGAAAACCCTTTGCCTCCTTAAGGAAATGGGTGTTAATATGGAGGAGGTCAAGCTATATGAAGAAGTTGGCAGTGTACCCGTATAGTAAAGAATTGAGCGCGATTGCCAGGTTCAAAAATATGTTGGCAGGTTATGAACTATCAGCTTTGTACGCACCAAAATCATTTGGCTTTTACAATTGCGATGCAGGAGAAGCCGACAGCGGCGGCCAAATGAACATTGTTGTTAAAAACTTTGCTGATGATGCCATCAAAGATTTTGATACAATATTCATAGACTACCATCCTAATATTGTGAACAATACTGCCTATATTAATTTAATTAATGAGTGCGTATCCTTAGGAAAAGAAATTTTATTAAGTCAAAAGTTGTCAAAGGAGTTGTATAGAACAGAGGCACCGCCATTCCCTGTCGTTGATGCAAATGATTTTTCAGGCAAGCCTATAGAAAAAGATGATATTTCTAAAGGGCTTTTAGATATAGATGTGCCGGTTATATTGGTATTGGGGGCAGGAGAACAAGCAAATAAATTTGAGTTACAATTGGCAGTTCGCCGCCATTTTGTAAATCAAGGCTACAAGGTTTGTCAGTTGGGGACGAAGGAATACAGTGGTCTGTTTGGTTTTTTGCCGCTTCCTTCTTTTATAACAAGCGAAGCTTCATTAACAACACGAACAATAAGTTTCAACCGTTATCTTTATTACACAGTCCGCAAGGAAGACCCTGATGTTGTGATTATTGATGTCCCCGGAAGTATCATGAAGTTCAGCCGTAAAGTTGTCAGCAACTTTGGAGAGGCAGCATCTGTCATAGCCAATGCTACTTCCGTAGATGTGGCGATATTGAGTATGCATATGTTGCCGTTTAAGCTAGACTTTTTCACCACAATGCAAGACTATTGCAAGTTTAAACTCGATTGCCCTGTTAAATATTTTAACATTGCCAACACAAGCTGCAGCTACAGTACCGAAGAAGAAAAGTTGACTTACCTTACCCTTGACTATAACCATGTGATTAGCCGGTTAGAAGATGAAATAAAGCAATGCGAAGACATACATGTGTTTAATGTATTCAATCGGCAGATGACCGACCGGGTCTGTTCCAACATTGAAGCTGATTTAGCAGGCAACGTGGATTTTGTATAAACTCAAAGGTGGTGTTTGGGATGAATAAGGTGGAAGTAGAAAACAGGTTAGTTGAAATTATCCGCAAAATAAGGCCGGACATACAGTGCCTTGAAGGTGATTTATTTAGTACAAAGGTAAATTGCAGTCACTTGGATGTAGTTTACATTTTGTTGGAGATAAAAGAAATTTTTGGGATTGACATTGACGACAATTTCGTTGAGCGACTACGCGAAACAACTGTTTCGTGTTTAGCAGAAGCGGTATTTGCCGCTTCATAAAAATATTAACGAAAGGAGGGAGACGCATGAAAAAAACATTAAAGAAAAACCGCAAACCTATTGAGAACAGCATTGTTGCTTATAGGTGCAATTGTTGGTGCATAATCGGTTGTTCTTGCAACTGTACATTCGTTGCAGCTGAAGATTCATCTGGTATGCATTATACTTCATCGCATATGGGCACATCTTCTGCGGGTGGCTGGTAAGCTTCACCTAATCGAAAAACTGTAACCTAAAACAAGCACCCGGAGAAATAATAGGTTATATTATTTCTCTAGGGTGCGCTTTGCATATATAGAATAGGATGATTTTATGCGTTTATGCAAGATAGGTATAATCCTTTTATGTACTTTAATCCTACTAGCCGCTTGCGGCCGCAACCGCACCCCGGACCAAAACGACCCATCCATCGTAACCGGCACCCCAATTGGCACAGCCACCACCCACAAAACCCTTAACATTACAGTCCCAATAGCTCACAACATCCTATTCACTACAACGGCGGAAAATCTGGCATACACCTTATCTTACCAAGGCATTTTGCTGGATGTTAACATAACAACCTTTCTGCCGGAAGA
>WQTQ01000025.1 GCA_009786175.1 Bacillota bacterium
ATGGATGATTGGTTACGGCACATAGTAAGGTTTGCTGTTTTCTTAGTTATTGCAGGTATAGGCTGGTATATCTACCAAGCCCGCCAAGTAAATTTTAAAAAAAATCCCGAACTGGCCGAAGAAATGAATAAAAAGCGGATTGCACAAAATCTGCGGCCGCTGACGGTTGAGGATTTACGCAAAGTGGTAAGAAAGAAAAACATAATATCAAGCGTGATTTTCAGTATTACTGCAAGCTGCGGATATTTCTTGGTGGATTTGCTTTTAAGCTAGACCGTTTCAAGGCAAAAAACAAATAAAAAGGAGCATATAAGTGAAAAATTTTACTAAAAAGATGTTGGCCGTTATTTTGGTCTTAACACTGGCAGCAGGAATGTTTACAGCAACGGCATTTGCCGTTCCCCCTACGTTAGAAGATGCACACCATCTGACAGCGGAACAGTTAGCTGAACTTACGGCTTTGGGAGAGGGGCTTGCGGAAATTTTGGATGTAGAATTATTAACCCTTACCCCGGAAGCAAAGGCTATGGTTTTGGCTGACTTGGAGTATTTGTTCAACATAATTATTCAAGTTGCACCCACACAAAACATGGTATACAGGCAAGGTGAGTTAAGTTTGACCGAAATTTTCGCCATGTACCACCAGATTGTTTACGCAAATATCCCCATGCCCGCCACTTTAGCCTTGGACGTTGGCGAAAGATGGGCTACACCGCATAATGACCATCGCTATTTGGCGGCAGACTATCTTTATGTGTTGCTTACCCTGTTGGCATTTGATCTTGGCGGTTTAGGGCATATGGGAGTGCAACTCCCGGCTGTAATAGAGCAATTGTTTTTCGCTATGGCTCATTCTATGTACAACGGAGTGACTCTCGAAGAGGATGACTTATATCTGCTTCGTAGTCATGACGTTTCCGAAGCCGAGATTGAAAATATTATACAGGCCATAGAGCAGCTTGTGTATCTTCACCACAGTGCTTTCAACGCACCATCCGCATTGTGGTTCCACGGCATAGATCCGGCAGAGTTTGACCTTAGTGCAGATATATCAACGGTTGGTTTTATGAACCCCGAAAATGTGACAACAGCCATTTTAAAGCCGGATTATGTCGCTTATGTGCATATCGCAAGTTTTCTTAACAATATAGCCTTAGATGCTGAAACATTGTTCCCGTTCTTTGAAGAAGTGCAAGACTTCGAGCATCTTATCATTGACCTGCGGGGCAATTTGGGCGGCTTTACAACTTCATTCCCCACAAACGTAATACAGCAGCTTATTGACGAAAGTATCACATTTACATTTGCCGAGTTCTTCATAGCAAGTGAACTTACGACAGACTTTTTCGCAAATCCTCACCCGCAAGCCGGGGGCTTATTGCAAGGGATGTTCCCTGCCGCAGAGTATGTGGAAGATTTAGACCTGCCGAAATTTAACTCAGACGACTTAGAGCTTTTGGATTATGTAATGGTATGGCAAGTAAAATATGTCCCGGCAGAAAACAACACCCCATTTAACGGCAAGATATGGCTGTTGGTTGACGGACAAACGGCATCAACATCTGAAAAGGCGGCAAAATTCTCCTTGGTTACAGGATTTGCAACCGTTGTGGGCGAACCAACCGCAGGGGTTACACAAGTTACGCATACTTATGTGCCGCTGCCGTACACAGGCATGATATTCCGTGTAGATTTGGGCTATACCATAGACCAATACGGGCGTTCTATTGAGGAATTCGGCGTTATCCCGCAAATACCCAACGCTGAGGGTCTGGATGCGTTTGAAACATTGCTGTATATAATTTCACCGGAGTTGTTTGAGGCACATATGGAAGCAAGAGCCGCTGCCAACCCGTTTAACCAAGTGCCCCACAGAGATGTAGACGGCGTGACATTTGTACCGCTCCGTCTCACCGCATATGCTCATGGTTGGGCTATAGAGTGGGACGGCCCAAATAATTCTGCGGTGCTCGAAGACCTGCAGGGCAATGTTTGGGTAGTTCCGGTTGGTGAAAATTATGTGTTCAATGATAACGGCAGACTATTTATGCCGTTGGAAGTTGCGATACAGTTGTTTAATTCTTAATCTTAATAAAAAATGGAGGTTTGTTAATTATGAGAAAAGTTATATCAGAAATTGTGGAAGCTTTTATCGTTGGTCTGTGCATGAGCGGGATTCTATTGGCGTTGAGGGTTGAAGCAGACATTTGGCAATTTATGGCAGTGGCAGGCGGTGCGATACTAAGTGTAGGCATAGGTGGTTTTGTACGCAAAGCTATTGCCACAGGCGAATATTTTTACAATTACGAATGGTCATACCAATATGGCGAACATGCAATTACCGTAAAAGCCGGAAAAACGGAAGAATTGTATATAAACGGCGAGTTGGTCGACAAAAAAAGCGGAGTGTCATTTAAAAGTGTTGAGCTAAAAGCCCAATTAAGCACCGGGGAAAATATCAAGGTCATACTTTCCGGCGAAAAAATTCGCAAAGCCGTTTCAAACGACAAATTTATGCGCTGCGAGCTGTTTGTTGACGACGTGCTGTTGCAAACAGGCATGGCGTAAGAGAGGTCAGTTGCAAGGGGATAAATCATTACGTTTTTCCTTGAATCACCACAAAGCAGGGAATGTAGCTATTTTTTGCTGCACTCCCTGCATTTTATTCGTAAAGTTAGCATCTAATTCCCCACAATTAGTGAAAAGGGTCATTTTGACCCTTTTTACTTTTCCAATTTCTGTCGTATGTTTTTATTCTAAGCCGATAAATGGTCAATATTAAATTCGCACTCAGCAAGTGCACACTTTTTCTGAAAAAATTGTGGCAAGTTGGAAAAACGGACAAAGCGATATGATATTTTGCTGGAAAAACGGACAATGCGGCACGCCCCTCTATCGGAAAAACGGACAAACACTTGCCAAAACATCTGAGCAAGCAGGAAGTGTAACATATTATCCGGTTTACTTAATAATGTTTTTAGAAAAAGATGTGATGAGTGAGAACCTAATATATAAGCCAGATTTCTCAGCGTTGTCCTAGCGTTATGCAGAAAAAGAGCACCGCACAAGGGCGCAGCAGTTTTTTGCTTCACCCTCGCGTTTTATTCATAAAATTAGCATCTGATTCCCCACAGTTGGTAACCGCTATAAGCGATGACGGCAAGCAACCCGCAGGCAATAATCGGCAATAAAATTCTCTTAAATATCATCTTTTCCGCCTGCCTGTTTGTTGGTCCATTCGTTTTGACCTGCGTTCGATTAAAACGATGGACACCAGAAGCACAGCGC
>WQTQ01000026.1 GCA_009786175.1 Bacillota bacterium
TTTTTAGGGTTGCCAAGCATAAACGCGTAAACCGTATTGTGCTTTTGTACAAAGCGGAAGTCACTTTCATGCCACGCGGTTTTATCTTCCCGGAAGCCTTCAATAGCCACCTTTACAATGCCCTCACCGGCCACTTTCCATGGGCGCGTTTCGTATACGCCTTCGCTGCATATGTTAAACCATTCCGCCATTTCGTTTAGCAAAAATCTGCTTTCGTCATCTATTGTGCCGTCGGGCTTTTGCAAAATGTTAAGCAGCATTGTACCGTTTTTAGAAATGATGTCCACCAGCATTTCCACAACATGGTCGGCGGTTTTAAACTTCTGGCGCACATCGTAGAACCAGTTGCCTATGCAAGTGTCTGTTTGCCACGGTTTCTCCGCAATGCCGGGCAGCTGGCTTTTCTCGATGTCAAGTATACCTACACGGTGTACCTCGGGCCGCCTGTCTTTGTGGGTGTAAATGGCGCGGTTTGTGCCGTATTTTTCTATGGATTTATTGTACAGGTAGGCCACAGCTTCCAGCCCGCAGGAATAGTCGCCGTCTTCTACCGCCTGGTAACCGCTTGGTAAGTGGTTGCCAAAAGGCAGGTTGCCGTCTGTGTATAAAAGTTCCGGCGTGTACAGGTCAATCAGTTCCTTCATTACGCCAAGCCAGTGCTGACGGAACGCCGCGTCCTCTGTGTACCATGGGAAAACTCTGTGCGGGTCATCTGTGCCTTCTGCTTGGTTTGGGTAGTAAAAGTCCTGCCAGGCGGGGTCGTTTCCGTCGTATGGCACACCTTTGTGCATACCGTGGGTATCGCAGCCTTTGTTTACGCGCCACCAAGAAAAACTGGCACCGTGGTGTTCTGTCAGGCCAAATGGCATGTTAAATTTGTCTGCCGCTTGTTTCCACAGGCCGCAAATGTCCTTCATTGGCCCAACCTGCGCGGAGTTCATGGGGTTAAGCTTAGACGGGAAGTTGAAGAAATTATCGTGGTGCATGGCCTGGGCCACAAAGTACCTGGCCCCTGCCTTGTGGTAAAGTTCCATTAATTCGCCCGGGTTAAAATTTTCGGCTTTCCAAAGGGCGCACACGTCTTTGTAACCAAACTTTGACGGGTGGCCATAATGCCGCACGTGGTAAATATACTGAGGTGTATCCTGAATATACATGTTGCGGGCGTACCAATCCCCATACATTGGGACGCTTTGGGGGCCCCAGTGGCTCCAGATACCAAATTTTGCATCCCTAAACCAATCCGGACACCCGGCGGTTTGTAACGAATCGAAGCTTGCGTCAAATTTTTGCATAATGGCCTCCTATTCCAGCGTAAACGAACCAAACTGCCCGTTGCCGCCGCCTTTGTAAGTAAAGTACAGGGCGTGTACGCCGTCGGGTATGGCAATGTCGGACTCAAATTGTGTCCAGATGTTTGTGAAGCCAACGCGGATTTTGCCCAGTGGCTCGCTGTCCAATGACGTGCGCACTTCAAACTCACCGCCAATGTAGCCACGGGTTTTAACTTTTACTTTTGTTACGCCCTTGCAGTCAAAATATTTGAATCCGGCCACCGTGTTTTTGGTTACTTCTGCAATGTAGCCTATTTCTTCGTCACCGTCGCGGCCATCCTGGGTTATTTTCGCGCCGGGGCCTCGGACGTTAATGTCCACTTCCCCCGTGTCAGACGCGCGGAACAATACGCAGGCAATATACGTCGGGTATTCGCCCTTGCCCATAAGCGGGCCGTCGTTGGCACCTTGGGATGTTTTTTCCACTTGCTTTATACTGCCGTCATCTTCTATGCAGATTTTTTCTATGCACCCTTGGCGGTTAAACCAGTTTCCATTAGTTTGTCTGTGGTAAAAAATGTACCACTGGCCGTTTATTTCAATTATGCTGCCGTGGTTGTTGCCGCCCGGGTATGTCCGCACATCCGCAGGCTTGTATGTGTCTATGTGCATGTCGCAATTGCTTACAATTACACCGCCGTATTTAAAGTCTTTCAGCGGGTGCTTGCTTGTGGCGTAACACAACTCGTGCATTGGCGTAGAGGAATAAACAAGGCAGTACATGTCATTGTGTTTACGGATAGAAGCCGCTTCAAAATACTCGTGTCCTTCAAAGCCCGTTCCCTCGCCGTAACAAGGGCCGGGGGCAACGCGTATAGGGCCTTCTTCTATTGTAAGCATATCCGGCCCCAGTACAACGCCAAACGCCCCTGTACGGGATTTATCGCCGGGGCCGCAAAAACCCGTGTACAGATAGGTTTTGTCCCCTTCTGTAAGGACGCCCGGGTCAAATTGCGGCTCGTCGCCTTCCCGCCTGCCGTACTCTGTTCCGCAGGGGTATTTTACATAACCGTGAAACTCGTACTTACCGGCAGGAGTGTCGCATACGGCAACAGACACGATGGGCAGCTTATCCAATGCGTAAAATAAGTAGTAACGGCCATCGGGGCCCTTTGTAACGTCCGGCGCGTAAAGACACATTCTGCCGTCACCGTTGTACGGGTCGTCGGTTTTTTTGTAAATTACGCCTTCGTACTTCCAATCGCTTAAATCGTTTTCCGGGGCAGACCAGCACACATAATCGTTGTAGCAAAACACATGCCCGTTAAACTTGTCATGGGAACCGTATACATAAACACGGCCATCAAACACATAGGGCTCGCCGTCGGGGATATACTCCCAGGATGGCAAGTAAGGGTTAAAACATTGCTTTTTCATGCTCATTTTCCTTTCTGTCTACTCCCACAAATCTTCCCAACTGTTCGCGCCTTCCCACAAGAATACCTGCCCTTTAATTAGACGGCAATTTTTGTCTGCCGCAGCAAGACGTTTCATTTCGTCTTCTGTAAGCGGGTCTTGGGTTACGCATTGTAAGTTGGCTTTGTATTCGGCATCATTTGTAGAAAACGGTATTGGAATATGCCCGCGCTGCACCGCCCATTTTAGACAAACAAGCGCGGGGTGTATGTTGTGAGCTTTGGCTATTTCTAATACTTCCGGCATTTCCATGTCAATTACATCGTCTGCGGTTTTGTCGCGCTCGGGCCTGTTTGGCGAACCAAGGGGGCAAAAACCGATGGGTACGATATTTTGCGCTACACAGTAGTCGAACAGCTCCGGCTGCTGAAAACTTGGGTGCAGTTCCATTTCAATAAGGGCGGGCTTAATTTTGCACAGCGGCAGTACGGCTTCCAGTTTTGATACGGTCATGTTTGACATGCCCAAGTACCGTACAAGACCCATTTCGTATACCCGCTCCATTTGCCGCCAAACAGACATAAACTGCTCTACGGAGAA
>WQTQ01000027.1 GCA_009786175.1 Bacillota bacterium
TACAGCGGAGACTGGGCGAAGCGGCGCATGAAATTTGGCGCGGCAATTGTAAGCTGCAGGCGCGGCGGCAACAGCGCGACTTTCGACCAGTTAAACAAGTACTTTACTATTTCGCAAATGCCAATTGTATCTTCCTGCTACTGGAACGGTATTCACGGCTTCACGCCGGAGGATGTATACGCCGATAAAGAGGGCGTACGCATTATGAAAACCCTGGCGGATAACATGGCATATTTGATTAAATGTAAACACCAAAGCAACATCCCGCTGCCGGAACCGCACCCACCGGCTATGACACATTTTATACGGTAAGCGAAAAAAAATGAGAACAGCCGGGACATAATCCCCGGCTGTTCTCATTTTTTTCCATTTTTTTATGTAATTCTCATACCACACAAAAAATTCCCCACTACTTGATAGTAGGAAATAAAACCCTCGAAGACTTCTTGCCTTCAGGATAAATATACATTACCACTCAAATGCCAACTTGTCAACAAAAATTGCAAAAAATAATAAAAAATCAGATATCATTCCGTGTTTTAAGTGCCCATAGTAAGCCAGGCAAGTATATGGGGTTTTACATTAGGCGGCAATACATGTAAGCTTCCCGTACTAAAAAGCAGGAGGCACAAAACATATGGCACATATTGAACTATCCGGCATTTGCAAGCAATACACCGTGTACCAACGCCCGGAAGGCAAATGGGGGCTGCTTAAAGGGGCTCTTATACGGGACAAAATAATTGTAAACGCCCTAAAGGAAATCAGCTTTTCTGTGGACCAAGGAGAACTTGTTGGGTTAATAGGCCCAAACGGCGCGGGAAAATCTACCACAGTTAAAATTATGAGCGGCATACTTACCCCGGACAGAGGTACTTGTGTTATAAACGGGAGAATCCCGTGGAAACAGCGGACAGCCCATGTATCAAACATAGGCGTAGTTTTTGGGCAAAGAAGCCAGTTGTGGTGGGATGTTCCCGTTGGGGACTCGTTTTCTCTTCTGCAAAACATCTACGACATTAAAAATGCGGATTACCGGGAAAGGCTGGCGGAACTTACAAAGGCCTTGGACATAGCGGATATTCTCAAAACCCCGGCGCGGCAGTTATCCTTGGGACAGCGGATGCGGTGCGAGCTGGCAGCGTCACTTCTTCACCGGCCACAATTGCTGTTCCTGGACGAGCCAACCATTGGCCTGGACGCTGTTTCTAAGCTGGCGTTGCGGGCATTTTTAAAGGAAGAAAACATGAAAACAGGCATTACGGTGCTGCTTACAACCCACGACATGGACGACATTGAAGCCCTGTGCAAGCGGGTAATGGTAATAGGCCACGGCAAACTTTTGCACGATGGGGGCCTGGATGTGCTAAAGGAACGGTATGCCGCCTATGACGGGCAGGATATAGATGAAGTTATTGCGGCTATGTACGGGGACATGGCCCTATGAGGCGTACGTTTAAAGCTTGCGGGGCTTTGTTCAAAATCCGCGTGGCAGAGCGTTTGCAATACCGGGCGGCGGCACTTGGGAATGCAAGTATCAGCGTTTTTTGGGGGCTGATGCAGACGGTGATGTTTACTGTGTTTTACACATACGGTAACCCGGGTGATACAGCCCTTACATTGGCTCAAGCTGTTACCTATGCATGGCTGGTACAAAGCTTACTTGGCCTTATTGGCAGTATTCATTTAGACAATGACCTGCGGGAAACAATTACAAGCGGAAATGTAGCACTGGAGTTATGCCGCCCTTTGGATTTGTACAGCCACTGGTATGCAAAGGCTGCTGCCAATAAAGTGGGCAGCTTCCCGTGGCGGACGGTTATCACATTGCTTGCGGCCATTGCAATGCCTGCCGCGCTAAGAATATCCGCGCCTGTTTCCGCCGCCGGGTTTGCATTATTCCTGTTGTCTGTATGCAGCGGTTTTTTATTGTGCGTGGCCTTTTCCATGCTGCTTACTGCCGTTAGGGTGGGCTTAACCTGGGGAGAAGGGCCTACATGGGTATTAATAATAATTGGCGGTGTCTTAAGCGGCGGTTATCTTCCCCTTCCTTTGTGGCCGGATTTTTTGCAAAGGGCATTAATGCTGCAGCCTTTTGCCGGGCTTATGGATATTCCATTCAGGCTGTATGTTGGGGCCATTCCGCCCGGTGATGCGGTTGGGGCCATTGGCCTGCAGCTGTTGTGGACGGCGGTTATCGTTATTTTGGGCAAAGCATTACTGCATCGGCGGCTAAATTATCTTATTGTGCAGGGAGGGTAAACTATGTTAAAGGAATTTGTGCTTTACCGTAAATATATAAAGCTCCACCTGCTGTCAGAACTGGAGTATAAAGGCTGGTGGATTATGTTTTTGATGGTTGTTATCACCGTAATCTCGGAACCTACCGCTATTATCCTCATGTTTAGCCGCTTTGGGAACATTGGAGATTGGACGCTGGAGCGTATTCTGCTGATTTATTCCATTGCCATAACTTCGTTTGGGCTGGCGGAAAGTCTTTGCCGGGGTTTTGACTATTTCCCATACAGAATGGTGCGCGGCGGGGATTTTGACAGGCTGCTGCTGCGCCCCAAATCGCTGTTTACACAGGTTGCGGCATCGTACTTTCATATTCACAGGCTTGCACGTGTGTTTGCCGGGATGGGGATTATGTTGTGGGCGTGCAGCCGGTTGGGGATTGGGCTGTCAATTTACAATGTGGCAATCCTTGCCCTTGCACTTACCGGGGGTATGCTGATGTATGCCGGAGTTTTTGTAATGTGTTCCGGAGTATCTTTTTTTACCATTGGGGCAACGGATTGGATTTATATTTTTACAAATGCCAGTTGCGAAACCACCCGTATCCCCGTTGACCATATGCCGCAGGTGCTGCGCAGACTGTTTACGTTTTTCATGCCAATGCTGGTAATCAGCTACTTCCCCGCGTCTGCCATGGGCGGGTGGGGTGAGCATGCCTGGCGCGGTTGGCTGGCCCTTCCGGCAGGGGCATTGTTTTTGAGCTTTTCCATGCTTATATGGAAATTTGGGGTTAGGCATTACAAAAGCACGGGCAGTTAAGGCCGGAAGGAGGCGTACATGAATAAGTATTTAGCCATATTCCGCATACGGTTTATAAGCAGCACACAGTACCGCATGGTAATGCTTTCGCTGATATTTACAGGATTTGCATGGGGCTTTATGCTGGTGCTGGCTTATCTGGCATTTTACCGCACCAACCCGGACAACTTCCCAATGGAGTTACACGAAGTTATTTCCTACATGTGGCTGCAGCAAGTCTTGCTTATTTTATTTTCGGTGGTGTTTTCGGACAGTGAAAT
>WQTQ01000028.1 GCA_009786175.1 Bacillota bacterium
AAATTGGCATCTCGCCGAACAAGTTGGTTAACACCATCCGGGCGGCAATGAAATATCCATCAACCCGAATGAAGTTAAAATCATCGTGAATACTTAACTGCTTACCCTTACCCTTTACGACGCATATCTTGGATTTGATGTTTTTGTTCTTGGGTCACGGTGCCACCTCCTGTGAAAATTAAAAGGCGGTTCGATGTGAACCGCCTGTAGTCGTATCTGATAAATTGATAAACCTATGTGTTTTATTGCAACATCCACTGATGATAATTAAACAACAATTGCATCATCTGCTCCATGGTGGGAGTGCCTTGGGGTTTGTGCCATCGGCGATGCCGTTGCCAGAAGCCCACGCCCATCCCCATGCACCCAGTTGCTATGTTGAGGTGGCTGGGGTGTGACCGTGGTAGATGCTGGAGGCACAACCATTGGTGTCTGCACACCCAGCACCTCCAAAATGATACCGGCCTGTAGCCGGCAATCCTGCGTTGGTTTTCATCCTGTAGCAGAAACGTTTCATCCAGTCGGTTATCATGGAAGCCGCTCTTCATGAGGAAAACCCTCGGACACCCAGCAGCCAAAGCAGAACGGATAGCACCAAAGAAATCTTGGATGTTGTTACCAGTAGAATAGTAAATTCCTTTGTGTTAATAGCATATGTGTTTCTATAAAATTGTCCGCATTAGTGAATAAACCCGCTACAGCTTCAATTCATAACGTTACCTCCATTCCGCCGCACACAGCAGCACAAATATTTTATGAAAGACATAATTTTTCACATTTCCCCCCTCTGTATAGTCCATAGTATTTTTTAGATTTCACCTTTAACACGAACCAACATCCATGTTAATAGATATTTGGCATTGCTAATGAATCCAAGAAGTGGTAAGGTAAAACGGAGTTGGAGCAGAGCGTGATTATGTGGTTGTACATTATAAAAATTATGGTACTTATGATATTTCAAACATTATGGAAATAGTATCCGTCAAAGACGAAATGTAACAACAAAAAAATAAATTCTGTATAATTGATAAATTGCGAACGCATGCGTTCGTAATTGGAGGCAACGGTATGAGTACGAATGACTTACAGGCAATAAACCCCAGTTTCTTAGCTGATATGCGCAATATCGTAATAGAAGCAAAGAAAAATGCTGTACGCGGTGTCGAGTATATACGGGTAATGATGTATTGGCATTTAGGTGAACGCTTTTTTGTTGAAGAGCAGCGCCGACAAGAACGAGCTGAATATGGTGCATATCTAACAAAAAATGCAGCGGCACATCTTGAAGCCGAGTTTGGCAGCGGATTCTCAATCCGACAGTTAGAACTCTGCAGACAGTTTTACCGTAAATACCCGAATGCAAATGATGTGCGTCCGCAGTTGAATTGGTCACAGTATCGGCTTCTAATTCGTATTGATGATGATTATAAGCGTGAATATTACGAGCTTGAATCCGCTAACAACGGATGGACTGGGCGAGAAACTGAAAGGCAGATAAATTCGTTGCTTTTGAGCGATTGTTGTTAAGCAATGACAAAGAAGCTGTTCTCGCCATAGCGCGGAAAGAACGAATCCCCGAAAAACCTACCGAAATCATAAAAGACCCCATGTATTTGGAGTTTCTAGGCTTAAAACGTGAAGCTGCATATTACGAAAAGGACATTGAATCCGCACTGATCAAGCACTTGCAAGAATTTCTGCTTGAACTTGGCAATGGCTTCACCTTCGTTGCGAGACAAAAACGGATTCTTCTTAATGATGATGAATTCATTGTAGATTTGGTTTTTTATAACCGCTTGTTGCACTGTTTTGTGGTCGTTGAAATAAAGACACACAAACTCACCCATGAGGACTTAGGGCAGCTACAGATGTATGTCAACTATTTTGACCGCTACGAAAAATTGCCAGAGGAAAGTCCAACGGTTGGGATTTTACTATGCACAGATAAAAATGATTTGCTTGCAAAGATTACTCTTCCGGAGGACAACACGCATATTTTGACCAGCAAATACCAACTTTATTTGCCATCTGAAGATGAACTGGTAGCAGAAATTAAAGAAGTTGTGAGTTGGGATGATGTGTAATGACAATCAAACCAGGAAAATATATACACTTCGAAGGAAATGAGTATGAAGCAGTAGGTATAGCCATACACAGCCAAACATTTGAAGAACTGGTTCTTTATCGCACATCGGAGAAGGATGAATTTTGGGTATGTCCCACTACGACATGGAATGAAATAATTGATTACAATGGACACAAGGTAGTACGGTTTACTCATATTGACGATTTATTGCCTTGCGAAACCGAGGTGGTTCTTTCAGGGACTTCAAGTGTCATATCAAAACACAGCACCCCAACCGAAAAAGTGCAACTATTCCACTCATTATTTGCTGGACGCTCTGACGTTTATGCCAAGCTTTGGGAAAGGGCCAAAACAGGTAGGCGCGGCTATTCCCCTGATTGCTATAATACTTGGACTTCCCTATGTCCAAAATCCAATGGCACTAAAGTAAAATGCAGCGAATGTACCGCACAGCGATTTAAACCTTTTGATGAGAAAGCCGCAGAAAACCACCTGAAAGGCAACTTGACCGTAGGTGCGTATCCTATGTTTGAAGATGAAACCTGCCGCTTTCTTGCTTTTGATTTTGATGGAAAGGAATATAGTAAAATGAGCTAGTGCGTGATGTTGCCGTTATCCGTGAGACTTGCAACGAACATGGTATCGACATGGCGGTAGTGCACGAAGCTGAGAAAACGCTGATTTTCTGGGCTTCATGCATTTACATGTCTTAATTTTGCAAATTACATATCGTTAAAGTCACAACATCTATCATTCGGCTATTTTACAGGGCGCACCCTTGTTTTAACTTTAGCACGAACACCCAACCAAAGCACGACTATTCTACAAATCGTGTTATTGTATGAAAAGAAATGTTTTAGGTTGTATATATCCTAACATCTTGCTATACTGTATTAAGGAGTTGATTATATGACAGTAAATGTAGATAACCTCGTTTCCATCTCAGAAGCTAACCAAAATTTTTCGCGCGTAGCTCGCCTTGTAGATGAAAAAGGGACAGCTATTATTCTTAAAAACAATGCACCGCGCTATGTATTGTTGGATTACAGCCTATTTCAACAGGACAAAGTAGCAAATGATAGCGACGTAGACGCTGTGGCTTCTCGTATTCTAAAAAAACACATCAAGGCTTTTGAGGAACTGGCAAAATGATAATGCTTACAAAAGAGCAAATAAAATGCCTTTATGAAAAAATGGTTGACGCAACAGGTGGACTACGAGGCATAAGAGATGAAGCTGCGTTAGATTCTGTACTGTCTGTTGCATTTCAAACTTTTGATGG
>WQTQ01000029.1 GCA_009786175.1 Bacillota bacterium
AAGGACACAAACCGCCGGGAGCTTTACATTGTGGAAGGTGACTCTGCGCTTGGTTCCTGCAAGCTTGGCCGTGACGCCGAGTTTCAGGCAATTATGCCCGTACGCGGCAAAATTTTTAACTGCCTGAAAGCGGACTACGACCGTATTTTACAAAGCGAAATTATCACCGACCTTTTGCGCGTGCTTGGCTGCGGGGTGGAAATTAAGCAAAAGCAGGCTAAAGACATAAGCGATTTTGACATAAACCGCCTAAACTGGAGCCGAATAATAATTTGCACCGACGCGGATTATGACGGTTACCATATCCGCACTTTGATACTAACAATGCTTTACCGCCTAACCCCTACCCTAATTGAGAAGGGCAAGGTTTTTATCGCGGAAAGCCCCTTGTACGAAATAACCATGGGAAAAAAGACATTGTTCGCCTATACGGAAAGGGATAAAGCAGAAATTGTAGCCAAGGCAGAAAAAGCGGGAACGAAAATCCGCCTGCAACGTTCGAAGGGGCTTGGCGAAAACGAGCCGGAGATGATGTGGGAAACCACCATGAACCCTGAAACCCGCCGCCTTATTCAAGTTATACCGGATGACGCAAAGAAAACCGCAGAAATGTTTGAAATGCTGCTTGGCGATAACCTGCGCGGCAGAAAAGAATTTATTGAAGAGTTTGGACATTTGTATATAGATTTATCGGAAACCGGTTAAATAGATTAGTCAATTAAATTCCAAAGGACTGAACATGTTTTGCCTAAAAAAACAGAACCGCCGCAAATAGTAGAAAACCACATAATCGAGCAGCCGATTACCAGTACGCTGGAGCTCAACTACATGCCATACACCATGCACATAATAGTCTCACGCGCCATTCCGGAAATGGATGGCTTTAAACCGGCCCACAGAAAGCTTTTGTACACCATGTACAAAATGGGGCTTCTTTCTGGCGGACGCATTAAATCCGCAGACATTGTTGGGCAAACCATGCGCCTTAACCCCCACGGCGATGGGCCTATATACGAAACAATGGTGCGCCTTACCCGGGGCAATGATGCGCTTCTGCACCCGTTTGTAGATTCTAAAGGCAACTTCGGCAAGCAATATTCACGGGATATGGCCTACGCCGCAAGCCGCTATACAGAAGCGAAACTGGACGACATATGTAAAGAAATTTTCAAGGACATAGATAAAAACGTTGTAGACATGGTGGATAATTACAATTCCACAACTACAGAGCCACTGCTTTTACCCACAACTTTCCCCAACCTGCTGGTTACACCCAATCACGGCATTGCCGTAGGTATGGCAAGTACCGTGTGCAGTTTTAACCTGCGGGAAGTTTGCCAAACCACTATTGCATGGCTTAAAAACCCCAATCACCAGATAAGCAAAACCTTGCTTGCCCCGGATTTTTCTACCGGCGGCGAGCTGATTTTCGTGCCGGAAGATATGGAAAACATTTATGCTACGGGACGCGGGTCATTTAAGCTGCGGGCGCGGTACCGTTTTGACGCCAAAAATAATTGCATAGAAATATACCAAATCCCTTACACTACCACCATCGAAGCAATAATAGACAAAATAGCTAACCTTGTTAAAACCGGCAAAGTACGCGAAATTAATGATGTGCGGGACGAAACTGACTTAAAGGGCCTAAAAATAGCCATAGACATAAAACGAGCCGCCAACCCAGACCAAGTAATGCAGCGGCTGTACACCCTTACCACCTTGCAGGACAGCTTTAGCTGCAACTTCAACTTCCTGGTAAATGGCCGCCCCCGGGTTATGGGAATCGCGGAAATTTTGGAAGAGTGGACAATATTCCGTACGGGCTGTATCAAACGGCAATTAGCCTACGACATCGAAAAAAAGTCGGAAAAGCTGCACCTGTTGGAAGGCTTGGCAAAAATCCTTGTTGACATTGACAAGGCCATAAAAATAATCCGCGAAACTCCAAAGGAATCGGAAGTAATCCCCAACCTGATGAAGGGCTTTGCCATTACTAACCCTCAAGCCGAATTTATTGCAGAAATCAAATTGCGCCACTTAAACCGGGAGTATCTTCTTAACCGTGTAAACGAACGGGACAACTTGGAAAGTGAAATTGCCAACTTAAAAAAAACCTACGGCAGTGACGCACTTATCCGGGATTTAATTGCTGCCCAGCTAAAAGAAATCGCAAAAAAATACGGCGCGGGCCGCCGTACGGAAATTGTCACCCCATCCGAAGCCCCTGCCCTTTCCCAGGAAAGCTTTATCGAGGACTATAATCTAAAATTATTCCTAACCGGGCACAACTACCTGAAAAAAGTTTCACTCGTATCCCTTCGCGCGGCAGACGCCCAGTATTTAAAAGAAGACGACTATGTTCTTCAAGAACTGGAAGCCACAAATAAGGACGAAATTCTGCTATTCTCGGACCAGTTTAATGTGTACAAAACAAAAATTTATGACTTGCCCGACTGTAAAGCCTCATCCCTTGGGGAATACCTTACAAATGTACTGGAAATGCAGCCCGGCGAGCATATAATCCACATTGTAACCGCCAAGGATTATACGGGATACATGTTGTTTGCCTTTGAAAACGGCAAAGTGGCGAAAGTTCAACTATCTGCCTACGCAACAAAAACAAACCGCAGAAAACTGGTTAACGCTTATTCGGAAAGGTCTAAGCTTGTAAGTATGCATTGGATCCCGGAAGATAAAGATTTATACTTGCAGCGCGGCAAAGACAAGGCCATGGTTGTAAATTCGTCCCTTATCCCGGTCAATACCTCTAAAGCGTCCGGCGGCGTTTCCGTATTTACGCTGCGGCAAAGAACCGTGCTTACTGCCATGCGGCCTGTGGACTCGGAAGCGGACGATTTAGATTACTACAGAACAGATAAAATCCCCACAGCGGGGCACTTTTTGCAAAGACAAATGAAGTTAGGAGAGTCATAATATGCAAGATATACGAGCATTACGGGAAAATTTTGACGGCGTAAAGGCCGCTTTACAAAAACGAGGCAAGGATTTTGGGCTGGACAAGTTCCACGAGTTGGACAAACGCCGCAGAGAGTTATTGCAAAAAACCGAAGACATGAAGGCTAAACAAAACGCCGCGTCTAAGCAAATTCCATTGCTTAAAAAGGATGGTAAGGACACCGCACCAATTATGGCAGAAATGAAAGAGCTTGCAGACGCCATAAAAGCCTCCACGCCGGAATTAGCGGCCGTGGAAGCGGAGCTTGACGAATTTTTAACGGGCATCCCCAACACACCCCACGCCTCTGTGCCGGAAGGCAAAAGCGACGCGGACAACGTTGAAATACGCCGATGGGGTACACCGGCTGCTTTTGATTTCAAGCCAAAACCCCACTGGGATTTGGGCGAAGAACTTAACATTTTAGACCCTGCCGCCGCGGCAAAAATAACCGGCGCGCGGTTTATGATGTTCCGCGGCCTTGGCGCAAGGCT
>WQTQ01000030.1 GCA_009786175.1 Bacillota bacterium
GAAACGCCAATGGCTTTTACAGATTTTAGGGGCGTGCCGTATTGCTTTTCTACATTTTGGGAAAGGTCGCGGAAGCTGGACTGCAGGCCTGCCCATACGTCTTCCAGGCTGTATGTCCAAACGCCGTCTACCAGTGCGTTTTCCCATTCGTGGCTGCCGGACGCCAATAGTGCGTGGTTTTGGTCGATAAGTACGGATTTGATGCGGGTAGAGCCAAGCTCGATACCTAAGAATGTGTTGTTTGTAAGTTTCATTTTCGCCTCCTGAATTGTGGTTTCTTTCATGGTATAGCAAGACGTGAAAATTGGCAATACTGACTTTTACGGGAGGTGATAATCCATGACACAAAAATTTATTGTACAACCCTCCGGTCCTTTAAAGGGCACAGTAGAAATTAGCGGGTCTAAAAACGCGGTGCTGCCCGTACTGGCGGCCACAATCTTAACCGGGACAAGCTGTACGGTGCAAAATGTCCCGAGTCTAAGTGATGTAGAATACATGCGCCATCTTTTGGAATCGTTGGGCGCGAAAGCTGCTTTGTGCGAGGGCATCCTTTCAATTGACACAGCCGGAATAAGTTTATGGGAAGCCCCTTACGAATTGGTTGGCAAGCTTCGCGCGTCGTTTTTAGTAATGGGGCCGCTGCTTGCCCGGTTTGGCAAGGCGAAAGTTTCGCTGCCCGGCGGGTGCGCAATAGGTTCGCGGCCCATAGATTTGCATCTTAAAGGTATGGCGGCACTTGGTGCGGAAGTAGAAAATTCTCACGGGTATGTAACGGTAACCGCGCCAAAACTAACCGGCGCGCAGGTGTATTTAGACTTCCCAAGCGTTGGTGCGACGGAAAATATTATGATGGCGGCATCCCTTGCGGAAGGGCAGACAATTTTGGAAAACTGCGCCATAGAGCCGGAAATTGTTGACCTTGCCAATTTTTTAAATTCTGCCGGGGCAGAAATACGCGGCGCGGGTACAGACACCATAAAAATTAACGGCGTGAAGGAGCTGAAAGGCACAACTCACAGCGTTATCCCGGACCGTATAGAGGCAGGGACATTTATGGTTGCGGCGGCAATTACCCGTGGCGACGTTACGCTTACCAACGTAATGGCAGACCATGTAAAGCCTGTATCTGCCAAGTTAAAAGAAGCACAAGTTTCTGTAGAAGAGAGGGAGGCGGGTATCCGCGTATGGCACAATCTGGGGCAGGATATTGTTGCTGCGGACATAAAAACATTGCCGTACCCGGGCTTTCCCACAGACATGCAGGCCCAGTTTATGGCCCTAATGTCTGTGGCCAAGGGTACAAGCATAATTACAGAAACGGTATTCGAAAACCGGTTTATGCAAGTTGGCGAGTTAAAGCGTATGGGCGCGGACATTAAAATAGAAGGCCGCAGTGCTGTAGCGGAAGGGGTGGCCCGCCTTGCAGGGGCCCAAGTAATCGCCAGCGACTTACGGGCAGGTGCGGCTTTAACCCTGGCGGCCCTGTGCGCGGAAGGCGTAACGGAAATAACAGGAATCCACCACATAGACCGGGGCTACTGTAAGCTGGACGGGCAGTTGAACAAACTGGGGGCAAAAGTGATAAGAGATGAGTGTGAATAATTTCACATTTTCACGTTTAACTTCTATCCCGATGGGTAATAATTAAATAGAAATTACAAAATAGGAGGTGAGCGAATGAAAAATACTTCTTCAAAGGCCGGTGTTTTTAGGAGAAAAGGATTTTTCATCGCGCTTTATGCCTGCCTGGGTGTAGTGGCTGTACTTGCATTGGTAGTAACCGTTGCTAACCGGTCAGCCACAGACTATGGCATGGATTTTGCTTATGAGCAAGAAGAGACACTCCCCGTAGGGGCAGACCAAGTAGAAAGTTACCTGGCAGGTGTAGACGAAGAAGCCTGGTTTAGGCCACGGCAGCCCCAACCGGAACCGCCGCCCCAGCCCACGCCAAGACCTGAACCACCACCAAGACCTGAACCACCGCCACCGCGCATACCGCCACAACCGCCGACTCCTCCGCCCAGGCCACCACAGCCGCCTACTCAGCAATCCGAGCAGCCACCGTCACAACCGGACGAGCCTACTCCTGCCGCGCCGCCCGGGCCAACACCCACTGTAGAGAATCAGCCGACTCCGGTACCCACACCACAGGCTGCACACTTCGCCCCATTTTCCGAGGGTGACCGTATGAACTGGCCTGTATACGGCGAAACGGTAATGCCCTTTAGCCTTACCTCGCTTATTTATGACCCCACATTAGATCAGTTTCGTACCAACGACAACCTGCGTATTGCCGCAACCGAAGGCGAACCTGTACGCGCGGGTGCATACGGCAGGGTTATCGCTGTAGGAAGCAATGTGCGGCAGGGCAATTATGTGGCCATCGACCACGGTAACGGCTGGGTGGCCACCTATGGTCAGCTTATGGCCGGTGCGCTGGTATCCGAAGGCGACATTGTAAGTGCCGGACAAATTATTGGCGGCGTAGGCCAGCCATCTATTTTTGGCAGTGCCAACGGCACGCACCTTCATTTAAGAATTGAAAGAGACGACGTGGCCGTTAACCCGTACTACGTGCTTGCTGTACGGGGTGACTGTTAAAGGCAGTTGGACTCGACCTTCGAAAACGGTATTTACCCTTTTGCTCCGAATCGCTAATCATGAATCCGGCTTCGCTCGGGTTCACGATTAGCGATAGTCGCAAAGGATAAATACCGTTTTCTCTTTACGAATCGCGCTATATAGTCCTATTTTATATACCGTGTTGCAACATTGGTTATTTTGTGGCACTATAAATTACGTACCATTGTTACTACATTAACACATGTGTCACCTACTATCGCGGTTGATGTACCGGTTCTTTTAAACCCATGTTTTTTCCAAAATGCAATAGCTTTTTTATTATCTTCTACCACTGCCAAGTTTGCTGCTTTAATCCCGGTGCCTTTCCATGCGGCGGCCAATGCTTCAACAATTTTACGGCCAACGCCGGTACCCTGTAATTCTCCATGTACCAGCAGCAACCCAATGTATAAACAATCCGGCTTCGGATATCCAATTAATAAATCCAGTACCGCGGCGCACATCTTATTATGCCAAAAGCCCAGGTATAATTTATTATTAATGTCAAAACCGGGTGGTATGGCCTCAATATTGGCTTGGCAACTGCGTAATGTTATAGGCTTGCCCTCGGTAAGCATAAAAAACTCATTGTTGCTGTCAAACACGGGCATAACCCGGTAGCAGGTTCCCCTTGTTATTGGTCTAATTTCGAAGTCGTCTAAATAGGATCTTAGCGTACTGATAAAATTTGCGTTCATAAAGATTCTCCTTTAGTAAAAAACGGGCTGTTTACCCCCTGATATCAGTAATGTCAACAACTTAAGGATCAAAGAGTAGATTTCAAGTTAAGTTTAGCATTTGCGATTGTGCTAAAGTTTCTGGGGAAGGAA
>WQTQ01000031.1 GCA_009786175.1 Bacillota bacterium
GCTTGTAACTTGGCTATGGCTTCGGGCTTGTTATCTTCGATGCAGATAACAACATTCTTTGTGTTAAGGTATTTCTTCATTAAAAGCGACCCTTCAAACACACTTTCCGCGTCATCAATCATGATACGCGTATCTGACGTGATGTAGGGTTCGCATTCTGCGCCATTTACTAAAATATAATCGACAACCATATCTTCCTTAAATGTGAGTTTTGGGGCAGTTGGATAACCGGCACCACCAAGCCCTACAACACCGCTGTTTTGCACAGCATTAAGAAATTCAGCAGTATTGGTTACGGTAGGCGGAGTAATATTTTCACAAATTACCTGCTCTTCGTCAGGGTTGGTTTCTATAACAATAGAAACTGCTTTTTCACCCGTTACAGGATCAAACTCGTCGATACTTTTAATTTTACCGGAGACACTGGCGTGAATAGGCGAAGAAACCCTGCCTGTAGCTTCACCGATAAGTTGTCCAATTTTTACATAATCGCCAACTGCAACTATAGGCGTTGCCGGTGTGCCACTGTGCATAGACATGGGAAGCCGTACTTCCGGCGGCGTAACTATTGTCTCTGGCACAAATTTTGCCGTGTTTTTATGGTGCGGTATATAGATACCTTTTATTTTTCCCACTACAAATCCCTCTCAAAAGCATTGTGTACAACGCCAAGTTGTAATTTCATTTGTAAAACAGTCATTGTCTGCACTGCTGCTCTTTCGGCTCCAATAGTTCATGCGCCCCAAATGCTACACATGAGTTTTCAATACCCATGCTGCCCATTGCTGCAAACATATCTTGATTGTCCGAAGGGCAATACTTTCTATGGATACATACTTCACATTGGTTACATGTTGATGATAAAGTCATGGTGTAAACCACCTTTCATTTTTTATATAGGATATTTTGAGAAGACAATTAACTTCCATATGTAACTTAAGACACTAATATAATATCATCGTAGATGCTTAGGTGTCAAATTTTAATATTTTAATTCTGTCCTTTACTATAAGTTTCAAAAATTTGCACAATCTCTCGTAAAAACAGAATACTTTTTTTGATAAATCTACAACATAAAACACCGTCATGTCGGGACAATCCCTAATGACGGTGCTTAACTTTGTATATTTTTTACAATAAAATTCCGTCCACAATTTCCAACATATCTTTTGCCAGGGCTGCAAGTTTAGCTTCCGCGCACGCCTGTATCGCGCCTTTTTGCAGCTTAACCCCAAAATAAATTTTTATTTTGGGCTCTGTGCCGGAAGGGCGTACACATACCCAAGAATTATCCTGTGTGGCGTAATACAAAACGTCTGATACAGGCAAGCCTGTAGATATTTTTCCACAGTTATAATCACGCGCCTCTGTTACTGCGGCCCCGCCCAAACTCTTTGGTGGGTTTTGCCGCAGCGCAGCCATTATTTTTTTGATGTTTTCCACACCTTCCACACCTTTTAGAGTTATGGATTCTATGGATTCGCGATATGTGCCATATTTTTCGTACAGCTTTTGCAGCACATCCCAGAGAGATATACCTTGCTTTCTATAAAATGCTGCTGCTTCGCAAATTAGCAAAGTCGCGCCTACAGCGTCTTTATCCCGGGCATAGGTGCCAGCCAAATAGCCATAGCTTTCTTCAAATCCAAAAATGTAGTTATGGCTGCCTGACTCTTCAAATTCTTTAATTTTTTCGCCAATATACTTGAAGCCTGTCAAAACTTCCATGTATGCAATCCCATTTGCTTCCGCAATTGCGCGCGCCATTTCCGTAGAAACTATGGTAGAAATTATCGCACCGTTGGCAGGTAATTTTCCTTTGGTTTGCATTTGAGTAACCAAATATTCTGCCAAAAGTACGCCTGTCATATTGCCGTTAAGCAGTACATAATCGCCATCTTGCTTAACAGCGACACCAACGCGGTCGCAATCCGGGTCGGTGCCAACTACAATGTCTGCATCTTTTTCTTTTGCCAAATTAATGGCGCAGGTAAAAGCCTTCACATCTTCCGGGTTGGGATAATCTACGGTAGGGAAGTTGCCATCGGGATGTTCCTGCTCTTTGACAACATAAACATTTTTAAAGCCCATTTCCCCAAGTGCGCGCTGTACGCTTATATTTCCTGCGCCATGAAGTGGGGTGTATACGATTTTTATGTCGGAACCCGGGATTATTTCCGGGTTTAAGCATTGTGCTTTTACGTTGGCAATAAAGGCATCATCTACAAAACTGTCGGCAATGTTAAACAAGCCTTTGTCTTTGGCTTCAACAAGCAGAATAGTCTTTACCATATTAAAATCTGTTACTTTCTGCACCTCTTGAATAATGGCCTCGTCCCGTGGGTATGGGCATTGGCCGCCGTCAGACCAGTATACCTTGTAGCCGTTATATTCCGGCGGGTTGTGGCTGGCGGTTATTACAATGCCCGCCACACAGCCAAGGTAACGCACTGCAAATGAAAGCAGCGGCGTAGGCCGTAAGCTGTCAAATATATAGGTTTTAATGCCGTTTGCGTTAAGCACCAGTGCCGCTTCTGTAGAAAACTCTGGCGACATACGGCGGCTGTCATGGGCAATTGCAACACCCATGCCCGGTTTATACGCATCACTTGCCAAAATATAGTTTGCCAAACCTTGTGTGGCCTTACGAATCGTATAAATATTAAGACGGTTTGTTCCTGCGCCCAATACGCCGCGCATCCCACCTGTGCCAAACTCTAATTCCTTGTAAAATCGGTCTTCTATTTCTTTTGGATCGCTTGAAATAGCTCTAAGCTCTGCCTTAGTTGCTTCGTCAATAGTGGGGTCATTCAGCCAATTTTCATATAACAATTGATAACTCATTAAGCCAACCTACTTTCTGAACCTTGATAGAAACCCGCCACTGCTTGTTTCGGAGTTGTCTTTTTTACGGCGAGACTTACGCAGTTCCGCCATTTCCATTTTTGTTTTCATGCCTTTCATGCCAACAATGTATGCGCCTGCAATTTCCACGGTTACGGTTTTTTTCAGGGGCAGTGCGTCATAAACTGCGGCATCACAAACCAAAGTCATAATTTGCGGGCCAATTTTTGCTTTTACCAACGGCGTTTTCATGATTTTTGCCATACGGGGGATTTGATCCGCCACAGCTTTTGGGAAACCTGCGTTGGTAATTTTGTCTTTCTTCTTATCAATTACATAAATGGATACGGTTTGCTTGTGCTGTGCCACCATATCCTGCTGTGCGGCGGCTTTTTTACCTGCCCACTTGTTTATAAAGTAGAAAACCGTAACAACCACAACGGCGAGTATTGCTACTATAAACATTATAGTCCACATTAGTTGCAAAATGTGCTGCCTCCTTTTGTATATTTAACTTAGCCGATTTTCGATTTAAAAAAGCTGATAAAACCGGCAAAAAATCAAGCTTTTTCTTTATAAAAACCTCCCCGTGGTTTATAATGAATTTACCACAAA
>WQTQ01000032.1 GCA_009786175.1 Bacillota bacterium
AGCGAAGAAATAAAAAAAGCCGGTGGCTACGTGGGCAACGCGCCTATGGCAAATGATTGGTACATGGGTGAACCGTTGATTACAGGCTTTACGGAACATGCTAAGACCATTCCGTTTATAGTGGGTACCGTCTTTGGTGAGTTTGCTTTTGCCCCGCTGCCTTTGGACAAAACAAAGGCCACAGAAGAAGAAATTACTGCGGCATTGACTGCAAAATTTGGTGAAGGCACACCTGAATTAATTGACCTTTACAAAAAAGCTTATCCGGACAAAAACCTGGCAGATTTATTCGCCCTGGATTATATTTTCCGTGTACCTACAAAGGCACTTGCCAACCTTGCGGCAAAAGAGTCTGACGTGCCTGCGTATATGTATAATTTCACATTAGAATTGCCTTACAAGCAAAACAAAATTGCCTGGCATTGTATAGATATTCCGTTTTTCTTCCACAACACAGACAAAGTGGAGGTGTGCAACATCCCCGACGTAACGGAAAGGCTTGAAGCGCAAATTTTTGGTGTGGTTAAAGCGTTTGCCCATACAGGGGACCCAAACCACGACGGAATCCCAGCCTGGCCCGCGGTTACAACCGAGCGGGAAGCGAATATGATTTTTGACCGCAATTGCGAAGTGCGCTACAACTATGATGACGAACTGATAAAGCTTTTACAAAAAATATCGCCGCCGTTTTGGCTTGCGCCGCCGCCTAAAGACGAGGACAAGGTTCAGCACTAAACGGCAATGGAGGTACAAGGCATATGCACGATAACAACGAAATAAAAGACGAAATAGAAAAGGATGACAAATGGGATTTTGCCGATTATGCCTATACAATAACAGGCATAATTGTTGGGGTGCTTTTAGTTGGCCCGGAATTGTTGGAATCTTTTTTTAACATCAGCTTTTTGGGCGGCAGCTTGGGCAATATCGCGTCCGGATTGTTTGAAGGGTTAGAGGATGGCAGAATTATGTGGACGTTAGCCGAGCTTCGGGCGTTTTCGCCCATGTTGTTTCTTCTGACCACAACAATCGTATTTTTTCAAGAAGCCTATGTCGCAAGGAAGACCGGCGGATACACAGGCTCACTGTTTACCCACACTTTTGAGTCTTTGTTTGAAGAAGCAATTTACATGGCAATTACTACCGTAATGGTGTATGGCGCGGTACTTTTTGGCGCGATGTACGCCTCTTGGCTGGCCGGGCCCATAACATGGATTTTGTTCGTTTTCATTTTCCCGTTTGTGAAAAAGAGAGCCCCGGGCGACAGTGAAATTGATTTGCCGTGGGTACTGCTACTTATATTCGCGGTTGGCATTGTGGCCGAAGTTATAATGCAGGCGTGGATTGCCTTCCCGTTGGTATGGCTTGTTATCTGCGGAGTTAAGCTGGTGGACACCGTCCGTGAATATGACCGCTCGCCGGATGAGTTTCTCAATATACTTTACTATGTTTTTTCGGTTGTGCTGATGGCTGTGGGTTTAATCTTAAATTATTGGATTGTCTCTTGGGCCGCGTTCCCAATCGCTTTGTTTATCTGCTGGGCGTTGAGTAAATTTGGGATGTTTAGGAAGGTGGAAGCGGGTAAGTAAGGGGGGAAATTGTATGAAAGCCGAAAACGGAATTTTGGGTTGTCTCAATAGCCCGAAAACGATAATTCCCTAATGCTCCGAATCGATGATTGTTGCATTAGGAAATTATCGTTTTCTTGCTCGACGAGACAGCCGAAAGTTCCGTTTTTTTGTGCTCTTGGAAACTGCTCTTTACGAAACGCGCACGCGAACTTTATATCCTATACAAAATTCCGCTTATGCCTTTCGTGGCTGCTTATGTTGCTGTCTATGTCTTTTTCGTCCCATATTTGCAGTTCCCAGGGAAAGTAAAAGTTACTTTTGTTTTTGAAGTAAATGTGAAGACCTTTGTAGCCGTCTTTAACACGCATATACCAATTTTTCAAACCATATTCATCTTGCCAACCGTCAAGCAGAGCTATAATTTCTTCGATGGATTTGGTATCCAGAATGATGCGGGCACCAAAAATATCATTCATCCAATTGTTTACCGGGTATTGGTCGGTATTTGCTTGGAACCGCTGTATCTTATAGTCAATGCTCTCACGCGTTTTGACCCTGTAAAAGTAGCGAATGCTTATGTTTGCCTTGATTAGGTAGTCGTTAATGCTTTCGTGAAGGTTAAGGCGGTAATTGTAAATGTGTGCCAAAGGTACATTGGCAATTGTGCGGGACAAATTGATTTTTTGTACTTTGCCCGTTTCGAAGTAATCTTTGGAGTATTCTGCGTGTATGCGGTTTACTTCGCTGATGATTTCTTTAACCATTGGGATTGTGTTTGTCATGGTGTGGCCTCCTTATGGAGTTAAAATTTATAGTGATACGGGCATCACTCAATTGTTAAATTGTGGTATCCATGTTGCCTGCAGAACTCATTATGATGGTTTTGGCACCATTGATATTTTTGTAAGATTCTTTTGTTGTTTACATTGTTAATTAAATTCTGCTTAATAATATTACGATGATGTATTAATCTTTCTGCAAAAATAGATTCTTTTTCTTCTTGTGATGTAGAATCAGTTGCCTCTAATAAAACCATGTAATTGAAAAAAAACATTCCATCAAAATCTTTTTTGAAAAGTTCAAAAATTTCTACCCAGTTATCTTTAAGTTTTACTTGACTAAAATCCATTCGTTGACGAGAAGATTCTGCTTGTAAGGCAGTTTCATAGAAATCAGGAATCGAAGGTTCCATTTTTACGATAAAGCTTTCATCCACAATAATTCGTGGAAAAATAGCCACCTCAGATTCTAACCTATGAGCATCAATAATACCTTGACCACATACAAAATTATCGTCAAAATATAATTCACCATACAACATGCAACCTCTTGAAAATATACCTGCTGCTAATAAATATTGCTGAATGTATTGCACATGCAATAACACTTCGTACCAATTTGTTTCTGAGCATATAAGTATATTATCTGAAAAAACTTTGAACTTGCTTCGACTTTTGGAATCAATGGTAGGGAACGCAGGGAAGCTTGCCACCCCCATAATTATTTTGTCCAGGGCTTGAGCAAGTTCACCTGCTCCATGTTTTTTCATATGCATTTCATACCCCAAAATGTCAATATAAGCTATAAATTGATCTTTGGGGGTAAAGTCTTTGCATTTTTCAGTAATTTCGCTCATATGCATATACCTTTCATTCCATTAGTTGTTTTAGTATGACTAATCAACTTTTATTCATCATTACAATCCTACCACGCACAACCACACAATTCAAGCCGAAAAAAACCACTACCCCCTGATATCATATTCGCCAATGTGATATCAGGGGGTAAAAAACACTAAAATTACACTTTTGTTTCAAGAATTTCAATTTCATGTTATTATTGTTTTATACCCTTCGAAAGGAGCAACAAAATTGGACATTATCGCAAAATTAACCCA
>WQTQ01000033.1 GCA_009786175.1 Bacillota bacterium
GGCGGAACAACAGCTTTTACAGTACCAGGCTTATCCGGTGACGAGGTTCAAAAAGAACTGACAGGAATTATCTTAGATTACTCCACACCCCGCGCTCATTGGGATACACCTGATCCGGTGGAAGGCACACCGCCTATATGTTACAGCCGTGACAGCGTTGTATCATTTGACGGAAAGGCTTGTAACCTCTGCCAGTTTAATGATTTTGGTTCAAAAAACGGCGGCGAAACCCAGGCCAAAGCCTGCAAGGAATCTGTTTGGGTATTCTTGCTTAGACAGGATACCATTTTGCCGCTTATCGTTCGTATTCCGGTGTCAAGCAAAACGGCGTTTCTAAAATACACCACACGCCTTATTAGCAAACTGACTCCTATATCCAGCGTGGTTACAAAGATAACTCTGGAAAAAGCTACAAACAAAAGCGGCCAACCATATGCCCAGTATAACTTTGAAGCGGTAAGCACACTCACCCCGGAAGAAGCTGTTGCTGCAAAAGCATTTGGGCAGAAATTTATGGACGTGTTAAATGCTGCCGACACGCCGATTATTGCGGAAGCTGGGTAGAATGTAAAAAAGTTTTTGAATACAGTCACGCGGCTTGGGGCTTGCACGCCCCGGCCGCTATTTTATTTCAAGGAGAGATGAGCATGAAAAAACTAAAACTTATCGGTATTGATGGCTGGGATCGCCCTGTATATCAGGATGAAGATGATGAACTGTGGAAGGACATTAATCTTGGCAGTGGTACGCCATACCTTCATAGCGTGGCACCGCGAGGTGATTTTGACGGTGAGCCGGATTCGCCGTTAAAGGGCGAGTACGAAATAGTTGCATCGGAGGGGTTGCATGAGTCAAGTTAAAATCGGGCAAATCCGGGAGTTGACCGCCAAGCTAAATCAGTGGCGGCATGAATATTACAACTTAAATGCTCCGACAGTTTTGGATGCTGTTTACGACCGGCACTTCGACGAACTGGCGCAACTGGAACAGGAAACTGGCTTCAGCATGAGCAATTCGCCTACACAGACAGTCGGGTATACGGTTGTAGATGGCTTGGAGAAAACATCTCACACCATACCGCTGCTTTCGTTGGATAAAACAAAGCAGACTACCGACCTAATGAACTTTATTGGCGGCCATCAGGTTTTGGTCATGCACAAACTGGATGGCCTCACGGTGAAACTCGAATATGAAAGCGGTATGCTTATCCGGGCATCCACTCGTGGCAATGGCGAGGAAGGTGAGGTTATTACCCATAACGCCAGAGCTATTGAAGGCATCCCTGCAAGTATCTCATACCAAGGGCGGCTGGTCGTGGTTGGTGAGGCTTACATTACAAAGCCTGTATTTGAGCAGTTGCAGGAAACTCTGCGTGACAGCTCCGGTAATCAATACAAAAACGTACGCAACATGGCAGCAGGATCTATCCGTTGCTACGATGCCGGCGCATGTGCCGGTCGTGGTTTGGTGTTCTCTGCTTTCAGCGTAATTGAGGGACTAGACGAAGATGAACAGGCGGCGGTCAGCAAATATCACAAACTGACAGCATTACAAAGATTAGGATTTTCTGTATGTAAATTTGTAAAGCCGGATATTAACGCGCCGGAGCAGATTATCCTAAACATCATCTCTAATCTTCGCAAGCTGGCTGATGGAGAGTTGCCCATTGATGGCATTGTTGTCACTTATGATGACATTCCATATTCGCTTGCCCAAGGGCGGACAGGCCACCACTACAAGGACGGAATCGCCTTCAAATTCGAGGATGATTTGTATGAAACGGTTCTGCGCGGCATCGAATGGACACCATCACGCTCCGGGGATTTATCGCCTGTTGCCCTGTTCGATACGGTGGAGATTGACGGCTGCGAAGTGTCCCGGGCAAGCCTGCACAACCTGACGTTTATCAAAGAATTAGAATTAATGCCGGGTTGCCGCATCCTAATCAGTAAACGCAACATGATTATCCCGCACGTAGAGGAAAACCTTGACCGTGGCAGCTTTAACGGATTTGCCATTGTCCCCGGCCATTGTCCCTGTTGCGGACATCCGACACGGATACATTCAAGCAGGAAGGATAAAAACCGGGTAATCGAAACGCTCCACTGCGATAATGCTGCCTGCTCCACTCAGAATCTCCGAAAATTCGTTCACTTCGTTGGCAAGAAGGCTATGGATATTGAAGGGCTGTCCGAAGCTACTCTAAAGACATTTATGGACATGGGTTGGCTTAATGACTTCACGGATATTTACAGGCTTGGCGAACACGAATTTGAAATTACCAGCCTTGAAGGATTCGGAAGAAAATCATGGCAGCGGTTATGGGAAGCTATTCAGCACAGCCGTACCACTACCTTCGAGCGGTATCTGGTCGCAATGGATATTCCCATGATTGGGCGCACCGCCAGCCGTGAACTGGGCCGTTATTTTGATAGTAGTCTTGACGACTTTGAAGCCGCCGTATTGAGCGGCTTTGATTTTACCGTGCTGGAAGGGTTCGGGGCTACCCTGCACAACAATATTCACACATGGTTCAACGAACCGGAAAATCTAAATTTATGGAAGGAGCTACAGAAAATGATTGACATTGAAAGTATAAACACAGCCGCACCCACCAGTGGCACGGACAACAATCTGTTCTATGGGCGCACCATCGTTGTCACCGGGAAACTGGAATACTTTACACGCGACACTATTAACGCAAAGATTGGTTCGTTGGGAGCCATAGCCGGTAGCTCAGTGTCGAAGAATACCGATTTTCTAATCGCAGGGGACAAGGCAGGGAGCAAGCTCGACAAGGCCCGTTCGCTTGGCGTGACAGTTTTGTCTGAACAGGAGTTTCTCAACATGGCTGGAAGCGCAGCGTAACGGGAAGGCTCGCTGTTTATGAGAGGGATGCAGTATGGATAAGAAGGATAGAAAAGTCCTATTTGAAGTAATCCGCGATGGGCGCGTTATGATGAGTACGGAACACAAGTCTTGCATCTACCCTACTGGAATCCTACTTGCGATGCAGTCCGCAGGCTACAAGTTCCGCATGGACGGCAAAGCGTGGAAACCCGCAAAGCCGGAAAAGAAACTGCCGAGCGCGGGTAAAAAAAATCGTAAGAGCAACACATGAAACCAAATATCCAATATTCAATGGCGCGTATTACACGGGCCATAAATTATTTTAGGAGGAATTTCTCATGGCAAAAGTAACAATCGCAGGTAACAGCTATGTTATCACATCAGCAGTATCAATGGCGGATTTGGAAACGGTTAAAAAGTACCGCCCATCCGCGCTGGCAATTACCGACCCTGAAACAAAAGAAACCTTGTTTAAGGTGGGGGGTGGTTCCAACAGCATTAGCGACTTTGGCATCTGCTTTGGCGGCGTATCCAACGATGAGGCAAAACTGGCTACAGCTACCTTGTCAATTCCACATGATGTTGAGGACGCAAAGGAGTTTGTGCTTGATAAGGCAGGCTTGGCAATAGCCAATCTTAACAAAGTCGAAGCCAG
>WQTQ01000034.1 GCA_009786175.1 Bacillota bacterium
GAGAACACGGAGAGAGGGAAAGGGGGGTTTTCCTCTGTGACCTCTTTGCCTCTGTGAGGGATAAATCCTTAAGTTGTTGACATTACTGATATCAGGGGGTAGAAAAAGTTCAATTTTGCCACGGAAAAAGCTTATAAACGGGCCAAGACAAAATACCGTTAAAATAGTTGCTATACCCAGGGTAACACCAAGCAGGAACGCAACAAGGGCGCAAATACCGTCCATCATAACCCTTGCCCACCTGAACTTGAATTTACCCTTTGTGGCTTCTTCAATTATTACGCCGCAGGCATCGTAAGGCACTGTGCCTATATCTGCCACCATATAAAGGGCTATGCCAAAGGCAAAAATAATAAGTGCAATAAAAAGTGCAGCCAGACGCACTGCAATGTGCGGCTCCATGTCTAAAACAGGGGTAAGCGACGCAACAAAATAGAAAAAATCGATTGTATACCCCACAATAAACATACCCAACACCGTTCCAATGCCTATAAGCCTTCTTGTCCTCCAAAGCATTATCAAAAATACCGGGGAGTGACAAATCCATAAAAACGTGCCAAAACTAATGCCGGTAAGCTCGCTAAAGCCAAGGGTCATTGCGCCAAAGGGGTCTATCCCCAGGTCAATAACCCGCATAAGCGCGATGCCAAAGCCAATAGTTACAAAGCCCAAAACGGACATTATTATTCGCTTATATTTAGACCTAAAAAAAATCATGGGTGAATTTCCTCTCTTAAAGACGACATTCACCCATAATACTACATAAATTTAATCCGCTCAAGGTCATCCAGGGAATCGAAAGGCAATTCCTTATCTGTTAGCAGGATAAACAGCGGGCTGGATGTAAAGGTTTCGCCATCGGCGGCCTCCAGCATCATTTCTGCGCCCGCCCGGGCATGAACATCGTTGTTAGCCCATGCATAGTTAAGCTTGTTGTTGTATTTATTACCGTGGAAAACGTACATTTTTTCTCGGCGTGAGCCGCTTAGCACAGCAATGTTTTCAAAGTTAAACTCGTCAAAATCCTCTGTGCCAAGGCGCAGGCGATATTCTCTGCGGGCTTTGTCCACTGTGTCTAAAAATACATTTTTAGGGTTATCGTCGGGGCTAAACATGCCGCCGATGTTAGTCATACTCTTCTTGCTTTCCCCTGTGTTGTTTAAAAATTCGTAATAGCCGCAAAGCAGCGGCAAGCCGGGCTGGGTCAAGAAATAGGTTTTGTAAATTCCGCCCTTCATACCTTCAAATTCGGTAACTTCAACGGTTACGCAAACGCCCTGCCACAGGCCGCCCATATTGTCACGTACTTCCGTAAATTGGGCAGAAATTTTTTCTTTTAGTATCGAAGCCGCATTCATTCCCGGGATATTCGCGTTAATACCGCCCAGGAATGGGTTAAACCAACTGTACGGCTCGTGGTTTGGGTACTTGCTCATTAGCCACTCTTGGTTTTTATCGTCGGTTAAAGAGTAACACACATTGCCGTAAACAGGATCAACTTTAAATTTAATTGCCCCATTGGAAACAATGTAATTTGTGCCGTCCTGTGTACAGGTTACCTCCCCTTTTGGAAAGAAAACAGCGCGGTTGTAGGTTCTTTCAAAAGCAGATGTGCTTAATGTTACCGTTGCAAAATCTACGGGTCCGGATGGGGAAAGGGGCAAGTCAAATGTGTTGCACTTTACCGGGTCTTCGTCCGGGTTGGTTTGAGTTTGGGTTTCGAAAAGCCCTTGTGAAGTAACGGTAACGTCGCCGGAAATAACATACTCACGGTTGTTTCGCACTTCAAGTTTGACGTCGCTTGCAGTTACAAACGGGTTAAAGCCGTTTAACGCGATGTCAATTGGCTGAGACGGCACAGTAGTTGCCGTTTCGTAAATTTGGCGGGCATAATTGCGGAAATCGTTGTAATTTGGGAACAGTCCAAGTGCGTGTACAATTGGTTTCGTCTCAAAAACCGCGCCTGGGGCAAGCTCTCCAAGTTCAAAATCGAAATAGAACCAAGCGTCGTATATAATTTCCGGCTTGTATTCCATAGGCCAGCATAGGCCCCTTGTAGATGTTGAGTTTGCCTCAAAAACCCAGTTTTCGTCAAAACCGTCCAGGTCAATGCCGGACAGTTCCATACCCACGGTATTAGAAGCGTTGACTGTGTCAAGGTTTTGGTTTATTTGCCCTTTGTAGCTAAAGATGCTTTTGCCACTAAGGCCGATTAAGTGCCGTGTTTGGTACATAAGGCTGGTTGGCTTGCTGCCACGGTTTTCTATACGGCTGACGGCGGTGATTATACCCGTGCCGTACAACGTGAGAATTTGTGTGGCCACCATCCCCGGGAATTTTTCGGAAACATATTCCTCTTCCATAACTATTCCGTTGCCCTGTGGGTATATTTTTACGTTGGGCTTCATAAGGTTAAACTCGTCGTCGAAAGGTTTACCGAATTTTGGCGGCACAAACATGCCTTCAAAACCGGCGTAGCCACTATAGTCACCGCGGATTAGGTGTGAAATATACACTTCGTTTGTGTCCATTTTTGTGTGGTGAATTGCCCAGGGGCCGTTAAAAGCATGATAATCCGTCAAAGTTTCGCCGCCAAATGCGCTAACCATATCCCGGGTGTAAATATCAAATTTTGCGGTAAAATTAAAACTTCTGCCATTTTTAAGTGTTGCCGTGCAGTCAAGCACCAAATTTTCGAAACCAATTGCAAGGGTTGTGGCTATTGTGTTAATTGACATCTTGCCCTTGGCGGGTACTTTGGCTGTAAATGTGCTGCCTTCCACAAAAGAGAGTAATTCGCTTTTGGGGATTCTTACGGTAAACTCCGCGTCTTCGGTTAGTGCGCTTTCCATGTTGATATGGGCTTTAACATTCATGCCAAGCTGGTCTACAAGGCAGTCGCGGCGCAGGTTTACGGCCAGCGGGAACTTGGTTTCTATGCCCAGGCCAAAAGTTACGGTTTGGCCGTTAATTTCCACATCCGCAAGTACGCAAGGGTGGATTTTCCAGCTATCCTGTACTTCGCCAAGTTCGCCCAGGTAAAATTCCCCGGGGAATTCTTGTGTATCTGTAACAGTCGCGCTTACGCACAAGTCGAAGTGGATATTTCTATCTTCCATGCCGTTAATTTTTACATCCAGGGGCTTGCCGGATTTGTTTTCTACGGTAAACCCACAGTTATAGTTTGTACCCGACGCAAGCACATGGTCTTGGGCCATCAGGCTGATTTTATAGTCCAGGGTTTCTATCATTTGAATTTGCTTGCCCGTACGCTCGTAGGTTATGGCAAGGGTATCGCCGTCTTTTTCCCAGGCGTAGCTTAGCAGCTTAAACTCATTAACCTTTTCTCCGTCCGGTGTAATTTCAAGGGAACGGGTAGAATCGGCGTACCAATCCGCCTTGGCAAAAAACTCTGCGAACAGCGGCGTTTTAACAATTGACGGGATAAAGTTAATCAGATATGTGCTGTCCGGCCGTTCTTCCCACAGGAATCCGCATTTTTTGTACAGGGGCACAGCGTCTGTATTGCCCGCCC
>WQTQ01000035.1 GCA_009786175.1 Bacillota bacterium
GCATATCAGGCTGTGGACTAGATGGCGCAGAATCCATCAGGCTGTTGCTATGTGGTATCATTATCGCAAATTTAATTATTTACAACTGTAATACTAGATGACACGGTATAAATAATAAAAAAAGGACAGCCGTATATGCCTGATAAAGCGAAAAAAACAAAAAACAAAATTCTATTTAGCGCATACTACAAAGCCGCAAAGCCCGCACTAAAATATAAATGGTGCTATGTCGTTCTTACGTTAATCGGCTTAGTGTTAGTCGTTGCCGATTTGGCGTTTGCAGAAACCAGCCGTTTATTATTTGATTTAGCCCCGGACATTCCGCAAAATATGGCTGTAAGAATAATAATGTCTTTCGTTATTATAATCACGGTACAATTTATTTTTAGTTTTGCCGAATCATATGTACATAGCTATTTTAACGAATCGGTCATCTATGCCATGAGACGAGAAACCTTAGGAAAAATCCAACGGCTGAAAATGGAATTTTACGATAATAATCATACATCTAAAATTGCGGAAACCTTCTTTAGTCAAATTGAAGTTGTCAAAGATTTTGTTGTAAGCGACGTTCCTAGAATGATAAGATTGCCTTTGTCTTTCATAATAATTGGCGCGTATCTTTTTACGGTTCACCCATATCTTGGAATAACTGCGATATTGGCAAGCATTTTACAACCTATCAGCAATTTTACGTTTAGAAAACCTTTTTTCAAAGGTCTCGACAATCAACGCAAAGTAACAAGAGATGTTTTTACCACTATGGGAGAAGCAACGCAGGGCATACGTGAAGTAAAGATTAATCAGATAGAAGATTTTTTTGATAAACGAATGAAAAAATACCAATCGGATGGGGTAAAACATAACCTAACCATTGTTAAATACGGTGCTTTGCGTGGTATAATAAGGGACATGCCCACGAGGTTCGGATATGTTGCCGGCATAGCCATTGGCATATTTCTGATGATTGATGGTCAGATAAACCCCGGTGACTTGGTAGCGTTTATTACACTTTTGCATAAAGTTTCCGAACCATTTAACGGCATTACACAAACCTATTCCAACTTTCAACGTTCTTTACGCAGCGCGAATGATTTACTTAAATTAGTTGACGAACCGGAAGAGAATTATTCTGTCGGCAAAAATTTGAATCTGCCGGTAGATAACATAAAATTTGAAAATATCTGTTTCGGATATAATGTAACCGAAACAAATACAGATGAAAAAATTCACATCAGCCCTTGGGAATTAGTTGCAGGAGAAGAGCATGAAAGCGAAAAGAACTCCAAAGTAACGAGTGTATTAGACAATGTAACCTTTGAAATCAAAGGTGGTTCAACCGTTGCCCTTGTTGGCCCCAGTGGCGGAGGCAAAAGCACTTTGATAAAACTGTTATACAATTTCTATGAACCTACAAGCGGCGAAATTACAATAAATAACGCACCAATCAGCAGTTATAACATCACTTCAGTACGAAACGCGATGTCAATTGTTTCGCAGGATATATTTATCTTTGATGGAACAGTACGGGAAAATTTGCTGCTTGGGCGGGCTGGCGTAACTGAAGATGATATTCAGAACGCGCTTAAATATTCCGAAAGTTATGATTTTGTGATGAAGCTGCCGGAGGGTTTAGATTCATACTTAGGCGAACGCGGCGTTAAATTGTCGCAAGGGCAAAAGCAAAGGTTATCAATAGCGCGTTCCATAATCAAAAAAGCAAATATAATTATTCTTGACGAACCGACTTCCGCGCTTGATGTAGAAACGGAATACTTATTTCAACAAAATATTGCGGAATGGGCGAAAGGCTGTACAAAACTGATAATCGCACACAGGCTTACGACTATACGTGACGCAGACTATGTTTTATTTTTAGATGACGGCAAAATTGTTGAGCAAGGTTCCCCGTATGATTTAATCAAGCAGGATAATGGCAAGTTTAAAGAATATTGGGAGAAACAATTTTTATTTCAAAAAGAAGACACATAAAATAAAGACACATAGGAGGCCAAAATGGAACTTAAATCTGGAAATTATCTAATGAAATTTGCACACGGTGGTGTGGAAGTGTTAAAAGCCGGGCATTGCTTATACTTCAATAAGCGGCCCATGTACGCGTTTATAAAAACGGCTTATTCAATTACAGAGTTTTATGATGCGCCCTATGATGAAATTACGGAATCAGACGGACGCATTTATGCAAAAGGTCTTTTAAAATCCCCCACCGGCGCAGAGCTGCTGTTTTGCGATACCTATGAAGCTGTCAATTCGGGGTTCAAAATTTCACGGAAAGTTACCGTACACAAAAACACTGATGACTATGGCTTTGCGACAAAAATCGCCTTTGTAATGGCAAAGTCGGACAATGTAAGAGACTATGACTATTTTGCACCGGCCAACTGGTACCGCCAAAACGAATGGGCAAAACCCCATGTGATGGGCTTTGATATGGATTGCGAGTATTTTTGGCGGCGGGAAGTCAATTATACCCTGCCGCTGTTTGCCGCGCAAAATAAGACTACAGGTGAAACGGCGATGCTTTCCCGCTGGGCAGCAGATGTAAAAATGCGCAGCCATGATTTTGTCCAGTCAGAGCATGTTGTGGACAGGGAGTTTACTATCGGTTCCATAGGGATAAGTAAGCCGGAAAGCAAAACCTTAAACATTTTGTACTACGGCTTTCCCTTACGCAAGGATATCGAAACTACAAGAGACGGACTAACCATAGACTATGTATATCCGGGTGTGGACGGCCAAATGCCCCGCATCGGGCAAGGTTACAATATTGACTATATGATGCAGACCAAGACAATGACCAGGATATATCACCCAATGGAAGAAGGGTTTTCTCATAGCTATGCAATAGCCGCAAATTTTGAACACTACGACGGTTACTATACAATGATGCGCAATTCCTGGCGCAAAGTGTATAATCGGCTTAAAGACAATGTTTTCCCCGTTAACCACGCGCTTCACTACCAAAATTGTATGGAATCCCTTACAAAACTTACACGGCAATACGGTATCTCTTGGGGGCTGCCATTCGCGTGCCAACTGCCCCATGTGGATGTATCAAGTGTATCGTTCCAGTTTGGCTTTGTAGGGCAGCAGCCGGGGATTGGGTACCAGCTTATCCGTTACGGCGATATGGAAAACCGACCGGAATCATATCATAAAGGGCTAAACATTATAGAGTTTTGGGTTAAGACCGCAATGTCGGAAAGCGGCGCGCCATACAACTGCTATAATCCTACGATAGACGGCTTTGAGCCAATGCCATTTTGGACACGTATGATTGCGGACGGGCTGGAGAATATCCTGGACGCATATGTATACATGAAAAAACAAGGCCGTAACAAGCCTGCATGGTTAGATTTTTGTGTAAAAGCCGCAGATTGGTACCTGCGTGTACAAAACAGCGACGGAAGCTGGTACCGGGCATACAATACCCAAACAGGCGAAATGCAGATGGATTCCAAGGCCAATACTATAAGCGTCGTAAGATTCTTAATCCAGATTTACTTAGTAACGGGAAATGATAAATACAAAGAATCTGCCATAAAAGCCGGAGAATGGTCGTAT
>WQTQ01000036.1 GCA_009786175.1 Bacillota bacterium
TGCCTTCACCATATTTTTTCAGCTTCTCATACTTCACTTAGTTCACCTCCACTAATTGGAAGTATACTATCTTTAGCTTAGTTATGCAAGAAGTCTATTGGAATTGCATCTTCTTCCAGTGTAGCTACTTTTGTCCCATGTTCATCTTCATCAGTCTCAACTCCAGCGGCTGCTCCTCCTTCCCTTCCTGCGTTAATTAACATGTCCAATTCATTTGCAATAGGTGGTGTTGTTGCTTTAGCTTGTCCAATATTGGCTATAAAATTATTCGAAGTCGTTAAAAAGTATGGCCCAAAAGCAGGTCAACAGATAGTTAATACTACAAGCCGGGTTTGGAATGCGGTTAGCGGACTGTTTAGCAGGGGTGGTGCTAGAGTTGGGACCGATTTTGGTAAATTGGGAACTTTGATTGAAAACCGTGGAGGACAAGTGGTTAATTGGACAAATACTAATACTTATGCATTAAATAGAATGGCTGAGCGCGGCGTAACACAGGGCATGATTAATGCGTGGGTAAGTACAGGAAAAGCTTTACAGCAAAGTGGAAATAAAATAATATATATCACTCAACAGGGTGCTGTTGTTATTGATAATGCTGGTCGAATAGTTACAGCGTATACAAGTCAATACTTTGATGCAACAATGCAAGAAGTAGTCCGTACATTATTTGGAGGTTGATTATTATGATAAGCCGTCAAATGTTAAATACAATATTCAATATTTGGGATCCAATGGATGTCATGTATCATGCGCCTAGTGATGAATATCGTCAGCTGACTGACGAAGTTTTTGAACGTTTACATTCATCTATGACTAAAGAGGATATTTTCAATGTCCTATACGAAAGAGGAGAAACTCATTACGATATTTTTCCAAGAATGTACGAAAAAATCTGCGGATCTATCTCAGAACTTATCTATCAAATAAATCATATGGATGAGTAGTAGAAGCGACATGAAATATTTCATGCACATAGAGTCTCTGTATAGCCTTGAAAAACAAGAAAAGTGGGATGAGGCAAGGAAATTGCTCTATAATATGTGGCAATGCGACAAGCAAAACGCCGAAAAATTAAATAGGGTGATGTCTGAATGTTGGTATGTATTATCTTCATGGGAACACTGTATAAATACAACAGAATTATCCTACCATGAGTTCAAAAATACACTTCTTGAGTGTACAGTGTTCGGTATTAAAAACCATAATAAACATCCACGTTTTTTATGTGTTACAGGATATATGATTTCACTGTTTCCTTACCTATTTTATACAGATGACAAAGGCGATTTGTATGAGGAATGGAAACAAAAAGGCATTGATACGATTCGCAAATCATGTGAAATTGACCCTTTCGATCATGTAGCCATGGTTCTGAATCAGGGTATTGCGCTTAATTTTGATGAGTACGACAATGCTAAGAGAATATTGTCACCTGAGTTAGCAAATCTTTTTCCAAATAAAACGGTTATCGAAATATACTTTAAAAATATTTTGGGTTCCAATTAACAAACCGTCTAAAATATGACCACGCCACAAACACAATTTGGCACTTCCATTTTTATAGCCGTTAGGGGGAAAATAAAGTGCGTTTTGAGTTTCATTTAAAAGACATGAATTTTTATGGTGAACTATTATATCTCAGAAATGAACATTCCATGTTGTATAAACCTCACAATCCTAATATTGGAGTAGGAATACTATGTGGTTACTATACCGAACTTGGGGCTATTTGTGAAACGGGCGAGGTTATTGATTTTTCTGGTTTTAATCCTCAGCTAACATGGATTCCAATGGCGCAAAAAATGCCAAAATCGCAAAGAGGTCTTTTGTTAGTGCATATTGATACTGATAAACCTTTGACTTGGTTCAAAGGCGAATGCATAGAATACGATAGAAGCTGGGAAACCTACTATAACAAAAAAGAGAGTTGTGTATGCATAGGTAAGGATTGTCATATTCTTGATACTGACAATTGTATCGAATTTGCCAATGGCATTATCGCAGTTCTCCGAGGCAATCAACTGGTATCCGTTTGGGCGAAAATCAAAGAGGTGGAATCTTTATCTCGGTAACTCCCCATCCATACACGTCTGAATCAACAGCGGTGCGCTCTCGTTCCCGGTGCAACGCTCTGCCAAGCATCGCAGATACCCACCATATCCGAAAGGTGGCAGCACTTTCCAGACTTCACCGTACAATGTTGGAAGAACTACCCCCTGATATCATATTAGCTATATGATATCAGGGGGTAATCTAAACCGTGTAGACAATCAATTCCCAATGTATGCCAAATTTATCAACAATGGGGCCGCCGGGGTTTTCCCCGGGAGGGCTTAAAATTGCTGCCCCATCAGCCAAAACATCATATACAGGCTTAACTTCGTCGGCGTGGTCAAACATAACGACAAAACTTGCCGAATGCCCTCTTGGCAAATCATTAAAAAGATTGTCGCACAAAAGTATGCGCTGGCTGCCAATTCTTATTCGTATTTCAAACGGAAAACATTCCAGGATAATTTTTGTAACCGGGAAGTAATTTTGCCATCTTTGCACTTTGCATCTGTGTTTACAGACGGCACAACTGTATCGGGGCATTCATAACTATTCATGGCGTCCATGTCCGGGGTGAATAGCTGAATATGCTCAATAAAACGGTAACCTTTAAATGCGGTTGTATCAATTTCTATGTCATTGGCACTTTCCCAATTCCGGTTTATGGCAAAAATGTTTAACTCGCCTTTTTCTTCGTCATGGGCAGCGGCGGTATCAATAAACTTTACGCCGGTTTGTGTATAAAACTGCGCCGAATCGTTCATTGCATACCCGGGTATATCGAAAACGTCGCAATCTACAACAGTTTGCAGCGAAGTACCGCGCCCGTATTGAATTAGTTGTGTATACGGATAATACGCGGCAGGCTTCCACACATGTTCGCGGCTTGTTGCGGCAAGGGCGCGCAGGCCTCCGGTCATACAGCCGATTTTTACCCTGTCGGCATGGCGCAAGAAAGTGAGCATTGTTGACGCGGAAGTAAGCGCGTTAAGCATATCGCCGCCATGGGGGAATCTTCTTGTACTCATGTTGTCCGGGTCGTGACGGATATATTCAAACGGGGTGTTAAATGTGTAGTGCGGCGCAAGGAAGTTGTGCATACCGCGGCCCGGGTTTAGCGGCTGCGGCGGCCGCGCCATTGTGCCGTATTCGTCAAAGGAAAGCATCAATTTTTTGGGCGAACGGTACTGTGTTTGCACAAAATCACACACAGCAGTCATGGATTTAATATAATCTTCGAAATACGTTGAACCGCCAAGCAGTGCAGCATAATCGCCCGGAGGGGCGGAATGATAATAATGCAGCGAGAGATAGTCTACAGTTTCATAGCAATTTTTCAAAACATCAAGGTCCCATTGGGGATAATGCGGCATGGTGAAAGACGTGGAGCCGCACACAACCGTTTCAATAGTCGGGTCCATCATTTTCATTACTTTTGATACTTCGTTGGAAAGTACGCCGTACCCTTGGGGGTTAAACAGCCACGAACCAATTTGCCACGGGCCGTCCATTTCGTTGCCTAAATACCATGTCTTTAC
>WQTQ01000037.1 GCA_009786175.1 Bacillota bacterium
TTGTCATATTGCCCATTTTGGGCATAAATTTAGCACATGGTTTGAATCATACCGTGTCTTATTTCGTCCTCGGTGCATTCTGCCAACACTTTTTCACCAATCTTCTTTTGCGGCGATGTCTACACCAAGCAATGTGTCGGTGGTAACGTCAAATATGTTGGCCAGTATTGGCAGTTGGGCAATGCCGCGCCGGTTTCCCACCGGGATACTGCCTGGGCAGATACGTTAAGATACTCCGCAAGTTGCTCTTAGGTCATGTCCCGTCCACGCCGTAATGATTTAATTGTTGCGCCAATATTCATATAAGTGCCTCCTGTTGTCAGTTTGCGTACAGTATAGTCAACTTTGCGGGTAGGCACAATGTAACCTGTCGTGGAAAAACTCACGGTATGGTTTAGATTTGCCTATACCACTACATAAACCGTATAAAAGCCCTGTGCTTGCGGCACTTGTAAATAGCCGCTTTGGCAAAGCACCTCCACCATTTCTGCTAAATCATTTTTGTTTTTTACCGCAATTCCCCTACAATAGTCTTTTAGCGGGATAGGGGCGTGATTTTCCATTATTCTTGTGACAACCGGTATTATTTCCGCAAAATGCGCCGCAAGCTCATTTGCTGCCGTGTCGCACAGGGCGCAAAGCTGATTATACTGGGCTTCTGTCATTACAGGGCAAAGGTAATTGAGAGTATCGCCATCTTTTTCAATAATTACTGTTTCATAATTATCTTGGCGTACGCGGGGTTGGCATTTCACTGTTTTCCGATTGCATTTTATATGTCGCGTGCAAAAGTATAAAGTGGGCAACAAACCACCGCAACGCACTGTGTGGCATGTTAATAATTTCCGCAAAGGTCGGTATTAACATGTCTGCGTGCTGTATCAGAGTTTTGCCATACGCGCTGTACAGGCTTTTTGTTTTTGCGGCCAGTTCCTTATCGCAAGAGTCTGTGTAGATGAAGAAGTATATTTCCGGGCAGTCTCCTCGTCTCATGAACTCTAAAAAGATGCTCGTATTTTCCCCATGCGTCACCGGAAACCCACATGTTAAACCTAAAAATTTCCGGGTTGTAGCTTTTTTCTCCGTATTCTCGTGCCATGTTCATACCTTCTTTCAAAATTTTTCGTGCCTTAAACAGTAAATTTTTTACAGTTTCAACGGAAATACACAGTTCTTCCGCAATTTGAATACAACTTTTTTCCTCAAAGTGATGTTGTCAAGTACCTTTGTCCAATTATTTTCATTTCAAAAAATGCTCATCTAAGATTCCTTTCAGGAAGTCCAGTCACGATGACCCTCAATGCTAATGGCGGTTCCGTTAGTCCAGGGCAACTTATAAGATTTTCAGGAATACCGATTGGTGAGTTTCCTACTCCGACGAGGGCAGGACGTAGTTTTGTTGGTTGGTTTAATACACCAGCTACGATTGGTGGGACAAGATTTCATGCTGGGATCTCTACTCCTCAAAGCAATTTAACTTTGACTGCAAGATGGAATGACCCTAGCAGGCATTTAGTTAGGTGGTGGCCTGCTGCAAATTCGGGTACAACCACGATTTCATATCGGTTTGTGGGCGTAACAACCCAATGGGCAACACCAATAAACAATGGAATCAGGAATTGGAATAATCAGACTCATAGAACTAGGGTCTCATTCCAAACAAACTCTGTTTCGAATAATGAAGTAAGGGTAGCAACCCCTTCCAATGCACCTGCAAATTCTCTTGGCACTCATGTCGGTTTTTCCTTTGCAGACAATCCGCATCGTATTCATAGGTCAAATATTTATTTGCACCCAAATGCAATAAATAATTTCGTAGCAAATCCCTCTATTGATATTAATTTTAACAACATTGTTACACTTGTAATGGCACACGAATTAGGTCATGCTGTTGGTTTAGCTGATGTTAGAGTTACTGGCGGTAACTCGGGCAGTATTATGGATTCCAACCTGAATGGAATTACTGACAGAAACATCACTTTATCTCCAACAAATTTTGACATAACAAGTGTCAATATGTTATATAATTGATGAAAGGATGTGTAGTAATGGCAAAAAAAATGTTTACACTAATTCTATTAATGCTTATCTTATCACTATTGTTCGCAGGATGTGTACGAGATGGCCAATACCCTATTGAACAAGTTAGTTTGCGTGGGGATATGGAAGTTCGAGAAATGTCATCGTTTGTCTGGATATATGACAGCATTGACACATTGTTCTCATTATCTACGCATGTTGCTAGGGTGGAAATTTTGGACGAAAGAACAGAACTCGTAAACCGATGGATTGGACAAGAGCATCTTGGCTTTGAGGGAGAATATGATGTGCTTACTGTCAATACCATAAAATTATTGGAAGTATTTAAGGGGGGGCATGAAGCAGGGCAAATCATTGAGATTAGTCAACTTGGGGGGCGATACGGAAATGTGTATCTTAACGTCACCGACAATACTCCGCTTACAATAGGCGACGAATTAATCCTCTTTTTTGATGATCATGGTTTTGATTTAACTCGGCCGGCAATAGTACATTGTTCTGTCCAAAGCGCATATCATGTATCTTCCGCTACTGAAAGAAGTAACCAAGCATCAAGTATGCAAGATACAGGCATTTTACAAGCCTATGAAATGGGTATAATTAATGCTAATGATAAGTTCGAAGGTGTAAATGAATCTAATAACCTTTCCTTAACAGTGGGTGACTTGATTCGTTTAACAAAGCCAAGTAATAATTAATACACCTATATGCATAAAAGGGCCTTCATTAACAAAGTTTACAACTTGTTAATGGGGGCCTTTATCCTTAGTCAACTTGTAGATTGTAATGGCAGACGGTACGGAAGCGGCGGCAAGTGTCTGTAACTCCGACAATCCGGCGGCCATTTTTGAAATGATGGAGCGGCATTGCCGCCTTTGACGCTGATATTTAGTTTGCGAAGAATGAGGATTTGCTTCAATCGGGTTATCGCTACTTCGTCATACATTCTGTGCGCGTAGCCTTCGCTGCGGATGCTGGTAAGGATTCCAATATCCTCATAATAACGGAGCGTTCGTGCGGTAACTGCATACTTCAATGATATGTCCTTAATTTTGGTAAGTTCACCCATGATATTTCCCTCCATTTTTTTTTGACTTGAACGGTATACCATGATTATAAATCCTTCCCTAACGGAAGAATCAAGTGGTTTCACAAAAAAAATTTATTTTTGTTATTTGTTAATTTTTCTGTTTGAATTGATACACTCCTACATTACCCGTAGCTTCCCTGTATTTTTGCGCAAGGAAAGACATCTCTCTGCGAAGGATATTTACTTCTTCTTTAGAGATTAGGCTGCTTTCGATACTTGCCCCTTGGTAGCCGATGCGGTCTACATCTTCATTTGCTGGGAAAGGGCTTCGGCCTGGGTTGCGTCTGATACCCGGAAGCGTGAAAAAGCGAAAATGCTTTTCATAGAGTCAAGTATTTTTTCTGTTATTGCGGCTGTGTTTTCCATGGTTTAGGAATTCCTTTCGTGTTTGTTACAAGAGTCTCGTATATATAGTACCAGAAATTGAGTTTGGTTAATGAAAAAATCCCCTTTTCATAACATTTGGCTTTTACAGCACAAACGCTATACAAAGGG
>WQTQ01000038.1 GCA_009786175.1 Bacillota bacterium
TCGCCGTATGGCAGCACAAGGCCGTCTGTTTCATGGCCGGGTTCCGGCATATGCCTGTAAAGTTCGTAGTCGTCTATGCGTTCTTCTTTTTTACAAAAGGTATCCCAAATTTCGATAAACATAAGGGTAAAACTCCAAACAGCATCGCCCTTTAACCGCAGGCCCGTATCTTTCCATATGCCAAATGGAGCGGTTAAGTTAATGTATTCATCAGAGATATTTATGCCGCCGTTAAATGCTGTGTGGCCGTCTATGACCAAAATTTTTCTGTGGTCCCGGTTGTTCATAAAAAGGGAAAGAAACGGTACAATTGGGTTAAACCTGATTACCCTTATTTTCTGTTGCTGCAGCCATGTAACATATCCGGTTGAAAATAGTTTTAGCGAACCCAAATCGTCAACAATTAGTCGCACATCAACACCTTCTGCTGCCTTGCGTACTAAAACTTCGCAAATTCTGTCCCACATTTCGCTCTTCTTGACAATAAAATACTCCATAAAGATGAATTTTCTCGCACGGGAAAGCTCTGCCAGCATATCTTCAAACATTAATTCACCCATGGGGTAATACTCTACCCGGGTATTTTCATATACGTGGTAGGACGAAGCGCGCCGTACATACTCGAAGGAGTCGGCCCTTCTTGTATCGCACAGTTTGCTAATATCCGGCAGGTTGCTGTCCGCGTCCAATACTTTAGCTATTAATGCGTGTTCATTCATATGCACGGCAATTCTTTTCACCGGGCGTTTGTCGCCAAAAAGCAAGTACAAAACCCCTCCTATAAACGGCAAGCCCATAATTATAATTATCCAAGCCACTTTATAAGCCGCTGCCTTATCTTTTTTTACAAGCATAAGAACCACAAGCAAGCTGATTATGTACATCGAAATTGTAAAAGTCGGCACAAAAACCATCATCCTGTTTATAATAACCAGGATAAGCGCGATTTGAAAAAGTAATAGTAGAATTGTGATATTCATTCTTGTGATAATCTTTTTTATTATTCTCATCCTTGACCGCTTCCTTTGTATGAAAATGTGTTTTACCCCCTGATATAACATTCGGCTGTTCGTCAAGGTTTGTTTGTATTATACAATTGCACTGTGTCTTTCACAATCATTATCTTGCTGGTTAAAATCCTAATCATGTAACAACTTCATAACAACTCCATGATATACTTAGCACAAATAAAGTCTAAGGGAGATTATCATGGCCTACATATTAATTGTGGAAGACGAAAAAGCAATTAACAATTTAATCAAGAAAAGCCTGGAAAAAATCGGCCACACCTGCAAGTCTGTTTTTGACGGGGAATCTGCCCTGGCGGAAATAGAGATGCAGGAGTTTGACCTTATTTTGCTGGACATTATGCTGCCTAAACAGGATGGCTTTGAGGTAATCAAAAAAATCGATTTTACACCGGTTATATTTCTTACTGCCCGTGGCGCGTTGGAAGACCGCATACGGGGGCTAAAACTTGGCGCGGACGATTACATTGTTAAGCCATTTGACATGCTGGAACTTACAACCAGGGTGGAGACGGTCCTGCGGCGTACGCAAAAAGCGGATCTTACTTTTTGCCTTGGGAATGTTAAGGTAGATTTTGCAGCGAAGCAAGTATTTTTAAAGGACGAACTTGTCAGCTTTACGCCCCAGGAATTTTGGCTTATTGAGGTGTTGATAAAGAACCGCAATATTGCCCTTTCCCGGGACAAACTTTTGGAAATTGCCTGGGGGTATGACTACGGCGGTGACACCCGGACCGTAGATGTGCATATTCACAGTATCCGCAAGAAATTAAATTGGGAAGACGTAATAAAAACCGTGTACAAGCTGGGGTACAGGCTGGAAGTACCAAAAGGTAAAACAGGATGAGGATAAAAACGTTTATCGCCACATATATGCTTTTTTTGTGCGTTATGTTTTCTGCCGTGGCCATTGTATCGGCCTATTTAACCAACAGCCAGGTAAATATTTTGCGGGAAAAAAGTATCAGCCAGTACCGCAGTATAGCCACTTCCCTCGTGCGGGACATGGGGGCTTTGCAGGTGCGTAATTTTTCGGACTACGAGTTTGAAGCGGCTGTCCATAATATATTGATAGGATATCAAATTTATTACGCAGGCCAAGATGTGTTTCTGGGGTTACACCATTGGGGCCGTGGGGCGCACGAGCCGGAACTTGTATTTTTGGATTACAACCGCAGGCGGTTTATTCAAATTTCCGGGACGTTGCCGCCGCCTTTTTCTGCCTACCATCTGGATTACAGCCTGGAAATTACACAAAACATCGTGGATATGCGGGGCGTACAAAACATGATGCTTATATCCGTTGCCATATTATCGGCCATTGCGGCGGTAGTGTTGTATTTTGTCCTGGCGGCTATTTTCAAGCCATTCAGCATTGTGGCAAGCGCGTCGCGGAAAATTGCAGGGGGCCGGTTTGGCGAACGTATTCACGTAAAAGGAAACAGCGAAATATCCCGCCTGGCCCAGGACTTTAACGACATGGCAGAACGGATAGAGCGGCAAATTCAAATTTTGGAAGAAGAAGCCGTTGCCAAACAGCAATTTGTAGACAATTTTGCCCACGAAATACGTACGCCTTTAACAAGCATTTACGGGTACGCGGAATACATGCAAAAAGCCAGCCTGGACGAAGAGGAAACCATAGAATCTACGGAATATATCATGAGCGAATCCCGCCATATGCGAAATATAGCCAACTCTTTGCTGGAACTTGCGGTGTTGCGGGATTATGTGCCCGTTAAAACGGAAATAAATTTACCGCAATTATTTGACGATGTGAAAAAAACCATGGAAAACCACCTGCGGGAGCGGGAAGCGCGTCTGGAAATTAACATAGGCGCGGAAACAATTATGGGGCAGGAAGACCTTATCAAAAGTCTGGTGCTTAACCTGTGTACAAATGCTCTTAAAGCTTGTGTACCGGGCCGGGGGGTTATTGCGCTTGACGCGGCGCAAGCCGGTAAGAAGGTAATTATTTCTGTATCCGACAACGGCTGCGGCATACCTGCGGAAAGCCTGTCTAAAATAATGGAGCCATTTTACCGTGTGGATAAATCCCGCAGCAGGGAATTTGGCGGCACAGGCCTTGGGCTGACGCTGTGCAGCCAAATTGCTAAGGTTCATGGGGCGGAAATGGTAATTGAGTCGGCAGTTGGCGAAGGTACAAAAGTGGAGACTATATTTACAACTTCTTAACATTGTGGGAATAAGTCGATAATATTTGCGGGGTAGTATGGTGGCACTAAATCAAAAGGAGATGATTTTATGAGTCGCGTAAAAACATTAGTAAAACTTGGCCTGGCTTCTGCCCTGGCGATAGGCGTATTTAGCGCGGGGTTGCTGGGTTTTAACCACCTGCACCTTTCCGCCACAACTTCCGGCATAAAAATATTGCAACCCCTTACAACTGCAACAATTTTGCCGGATTTTAGCCCTCCGCCGGAATTTACCCAGCCGAGCATGAACATTGTGAACACAGGTTGGCACGGCACCATGCCAACCCATTATCTTTCCGTAGAAGACGCGGCCAAGCTTGTAGCCCTGTATGTATGGGAAGTATTTGACCAAAGCCTGGAGGGCAGGACCATCCATATGTCACCGGGCAGCTGGGGCTTATCCCACAGAAC
>WQTQ01000039.1 GCA_009786175.1 Bacillota bacterium
GTAACAAAAATGTTCGGCAAGACAGCGGCCTTAAAAGGCGTAAACCTTCAAATTAAAGAAGGGGAAGTTTTTGCCTACATCGGCCCAAACGGGGCAGGCAAGTCTACAACCATCCGTGTGCTTTTGGGTATTTTGCAAGCCACATCCGGTAACGCAAAAGTCTTTGGCAAAGACGCCTGGAAAGACGCGGTAGAAATTCACAAAAAAATTGCATACGTCCCCGGGGACGTTAACCTATGGCCAAACCTTACCGGCGGCGAAGTTATCGACCTGTTTGTAAACCTCCGGGGCAGTCACGACAAGAAACTCCGTGAGCGGCTAATTAAAGACTTCAACCTGGACCCTACAAAGAAATGCCGCACATACTCGAAGGGTAACCGCCAAAAAGTGGCACTTGTGGCCGCTTTCGCCTCGGAAGTGGACCTGTACATTTTAGACGAGCCCACCAGCGGCCTGGACCCTTTAATGGAGCAAGTTTTCCAAGAGTGCGTACTGGAGCAAAAAAATAAAGGCAAGGGCGTGTTCCTGTCCAGCCACATAATGTCGGAAGTTGAAAGGCTTTGCGACCGGGTTGGCATTATCCGGGAAGGGGAAGTTGTGCAGGTAGGTACCCTGGAAGAGCTGCGCCACCTTACCCGTTATGTAATGAAGGTTTCCACAGAGCGTACAATTGAAGGGTTGGATAACCTGCCCGGCGTGTTTGACATCACAAAAACCGGCGATTATATCAGCTTCCACGTTGATACGGGCAATATGGGCCAGGTTATCAGCTACTTAAACCAATTTGGCATAAAGAAGCTGGAATCTGCGCCGCCATCCCTGGAAGATTTGTTCATGCAGCATTACACAAAATAGAGGAGGCAACCGTATGTTCGACAATACTCTAAAACTTACTAAGTTCATGCTAAAACGGGAAAGAACCTCGTCCACTGCATGGGTTCTTACAATGGTTATCCTAAACTTTTTAATATTGCTGCTAATGGGCCTTGCCCTAATGCCCGATGGGGAAAGTGTTGCGGAATTTATGGCCATGCTGGAAAACCCCGCGCTGCTTGCCATGGTTGGCCCATTGTACAGCATGGATGTTACAACCATGGGTGCCCTTTATACACTTATGATGTTTGTGTTTATGGGCATAACCGTAGGGATTATGAATATATTCCTAATCGTGCGCCACACCCGCGCAGACGAAGAAGCCGGGCGGTACGAAGTACTTCGCAGCCTGCCTTGCGGGCGGCTTGCCAACGTTAACGCCGCCATGCTTGCGGCAGTTGTGGTTAACGCCGTTATGGCTGTATTGTTTGCCCTAACCATGTGGCTTGGCATGAACATTATCGGTGACCCAATGGGCTTTAACGCGGCTGTTTTATGGGGCGTAACTTTAGGCGTTTTAGGCTTAACCTTCGCCGCTGTTGCTGCGTTGTTCAGCCAACTGTCGTCAAATTCCCGGGGTGCGTCAAGCTATTCATTCGCCGCAATGGGCTTGTTCTACTTCCTGCGCGCCGGGGCGGATATGGACCCGGAAGGTATGGGATTCCTGGCATTTTTAAGCCCGTTGGGGCTAATGTCCCGCACATGGGTTTATATCAACAATGTATGGTGGCCTGTGTTTGTAATATTTGGAATTGCGGCGGCCTTTACCGCGCTGGCGTATTGGCTGTGCAGCATCAGGGATATTGACCAGGGGCTAATTCCCGCACGGGCGGGCAAGCCTTACGGCGGCAGGCTGCTTAAATCTGCCTTTGGGCTAAATTTCCGCCTATTGCGCACAAGCATAATTGTGTGGGTGCTGGTGCTTTTTATCACGGGGCTTTCATATTCCACAGTGCTGCAAGACATAGACACCTTTGTGGCCGGTAACGATATGTACCGTCAAATGCTGCTTGCGCCCACGGGCTTGCTGGACCAAATAGACATCGACTACATGACAACAGAGCAAATTGCCGCCCAAATGAACGCCGTGCTAAACGCCGCGGGCTTTAACATTGTACAAATGTTTGCCAACATGATTGGTTTTGTAATGGCCATGATTGCCACCGTGCCGGTAATAATGTTTATACTAAAAGCCAAGGGCGAAGAAAAGGCCATACGGTCGGAATTGCTGTTTGCAACCCCTACTTCCAAAATCCGCTACTTGCTTGGCTTTGTAGTTATCGCGTTTTTATCCGCCGTGTTGATACAAATTGCGCAAGTGATCGGGCTGTTTTCCCTGGCGCAATCCTCTTTGGAAAACCCGGGTGACTTGCCCCTAAGCTTCCTGTTACAGTCTGCACTTGTATATGTACCTGCCATGTTGGTAATGGGCGGAATCACCGCCTTGCTGGTGGGGCTGTTCCCACGGCGCGTGGGCTTAATATGGGCATACTACGCATTCTCGTTCTTTGCCATGATGTACGCCCGTATGCTGCCGGAAATAGAGTGGCTGGCAAACCTAACACCCTTCGGCTGGGTACCCCAGCTGCCAATGGACAGCATTAACTGGCCTGTGATGATTATTATGAAACTGGTTGGCCTTGGCCTTGCCGCCGCCGGGATCTACTTTTACAGGAGAAGAGATATTAACGCGGTGTGTCAGTGAGTGAGAGTGTGGCCCCTAATCCTGTATCATTTTTAGTATATCGTTCCTGTACCATACCTCCCATTTCCCGTCATCATCTTCCATCAAAGGTAGTGTGTGCAATTTTCATCACCACTCAACACCCCTCAACGCCGTACCCAAAGCCGGTCTGTCATACAGCTTCACATCAACCACTTTAGCGCATTCCGCATCTTCCCCAAAAGGCAGGGCGGTAACATCGCAGTCTGCTGTTACTACAATAGAGTTACCAATGCAACTCCAGCCCTTCCACTCGCCATGGGTAACTGCGCCCACATTGCTGCAGCCTATAACCGGGATTTTATAGGCAGCGGCAATTTTTTTGTAAACTGTAATCCACGATTCGCCGTAAATTTCTTTGTTTTGTATGAACGATTGCGGAACCGCCCAGGAGCAAGGTGATAAAATTAAGCCGCAGCCCATCCGCGCCATTGCGTCGGCTATAACCAGCGGGAAAAAGTCCGCGCATATGGGGATGCCTATTTTACCGAATTTGGTGTCAAAAACGGAGATAGTTGTCCCGACAGAATATACATATTCCACTTCCGTAAGGATGTTAATTTTACTGTGCTTGCCCAGGATTTTGCCGTCGTCGTCAATTAAAACAGCAGTGTTGCGCGGCGCGCTGTCTTCACCTAATTCGGTTATACCGGCGACTATGTGTATGCCTTTCGCTTTAGCTATTTCGCATAAGCGGTTTGTTATAAAATTTGGAATTGGCAATGCCAATTTTTCCGCGCTAGGGTGCGCCCAGCCAAAATCGAAGCATTCCGGCAAAAGGGCGATGTCGTAACTTTCGTCAAAACTGTTAATAAGGGCCTCGGCAGCCAGCAGATTCTTTTCCGCGTCACCGTAGATTACCTTAGATTGAATCATAGCTACTTTTACATCTCTCATAAAATCCTCCTATTTTTTCTGTTTCACGACAATCACCAAACACATGACAATTGCCAGCACCGGCAGCACGGAAATAATCCCATACAGCGGCCTGTACCCCAGCGCACCCGCCACAAACCCCCAAATTAGCGACCCCACACCAAAGCCAATATCCATTGCGCACTGGAATGTAGCCGATGCCGCCCCACGCCTGTCCGGTGTGGTAGAGGACATGCACATGGCACTTACGGTTGTCATAATTATGCCCAGGCCAAAGCCGTAAATTATTGCGGCGGCAGAAAAAAT
>WQTQ01000040.1 GCA_009786175.1 Bacillota bacterium
CAAGTGCCGGGCAAATGGTTGCGGCTGTACGCGCGCTTGGTGTGGATTATGTATTTGACACGGGCTTTGCGGCCGACCTTACGGTTATGGAAGAGGGCAACGAGCTTTTACAGCGCGTAAAAGAAACACATTCGATGCCATTACTCTCCTCATGCTGCCCCGGTTGGGTGCGCTTTGCAAAATCCCAATACCCGGAATTGGTCCCTCACCTTTCTACTGCAAAATCTCCGCAGCAGATGTTTGGCGCAATTACCAAAACGTGGTTTGCCAACCGCAGTGAAATTGACCCGGCCAAAGTCTTCTCCGTATCTATAATGCCATGTATAGCCAAAAAACACGAATGCGCTTTGCCCGGCATGAGCAGTACAGAACACGGGCAAGATGTTGACGCCGTAATAACGAGCCGCGAATTTATGCGGATGCTTAAAACCCGAAATATTAATGTATGTACACTGGCAGGCGAAAATTTTGATGACCCCCTTGGCACAGGAGTATCGGTTATTTTCGGTACTTCCGGCGGTGTAACGGAGTCGGTGCTGCGTTCCGCCCACTATTTTGTCACCGGCAGCAACCCGCAGCCGGACGCGTTCTCTGCCCTGCGTGCCACATCTAATTTGTGCGAGACAACCATAGACTTAAACGGTACACCTATACGTATTGCCGTAGTAAGCGGGCTTGCAGCAGCGCGGGAACTTATTGAAAAAATAAAGACCGGCAAAGCCGCCTACGATTTTGTTGAAGTTATGGCCTGCCCCGGCGGCTGCGTTTGTGGCGGCGGACAGCCAATTTATAGCGATTTTGAAACTACGCCAGAGCGCGCGCCGGTGCTGCGCGATGTGGATAAAGGGGCGACAAACAGACTGCCTCACGACAACCCGGCGATTAAGAAAGTTTATGATGAATTTCTGAAACAGCCTTTGTCTGATAAAGCCCACGAGCTGCTGCATACCGACCATGGTTTGTGGAATATGCGTTAAATTGCGAATATTGTAGACAGGCTTGCTTCATATGTGCAAATATGTGCATGGCGTAATAAAGTAGTCCTTCCACTTCCTAAAAAAAGCTGCAGCGGTGTGGCGCAAAAAAATCTACTGAGAGGAGTTTTCTAAGTGGAAACAGGATGCAAGAGCAAGTATTTAATCATGGTATTTTCTTTAATTGTTATTTGTTTTGTAGTTTTATCGGTGGCAAAAGGTGTGCAGGCCCGCCCATTGATGCAAGATGGCTTTGTTTTGGAGAGCGAACATTTTATATGGAATGCAGGTACATCGTACTTAGTGGGGAATATATCGCCAGAAAATTTTGCGATATTTTTGTCGTTAATTGATGAAGCGTATATAATGATGTATGAACTTGTTGGGGAAAAACCATTTGGCGGTGCAAAAATACCCATAGAATCTACAACCGAGCATTGGGGTGCCGCAACTTGGGATGGTCGGATACTATGGAGTTCCCGCACCATACCGGAGGCAATGCGTAACAAAGAGGCAAATAATATTGCCGAAACGCGATTGACAGGCTAGCTTATATTACACGAACTAGGGCATATTTTCCATATGTTTGATGGACGGGAACAGCAATGGCTTTTTTGCATGGAAGTGATTGCATCGCTTAATGGTTTTTATGTGCTTGAACGTGGGAACTTCTCAAGAATTATGAATGGTCAACTCGTAACAGGAAAAGCCAGTATTAATCGTGACCTTCCTCTCTTGATTCAAAGATATGAAACAGGGGATTTAGTTTATGATGAGAACAATTTTTTATATTGGGGCGAGAAGCTTCTAATTCCTTTTATGCGTGCGTCAAACTGGGAGCCATTGAGACTTACGTATAGATATTTTTTAACGATTTCTGACCCATCTCATGTTATTATTAGTGAGTATACTTATGTAAACCGAGAATACGCTACTATGTGGAGGTTTTTTGATAAGTTAGCTTATTTCAACAATGGTACAGGCCTTGAAAATTATATGCCAAGTACGATATATTCCAGCCTTCGTGCTGCATACCCCGTTATAACAACAAGACGCACTTCCATTGGAAGAAATGAATTTCAACACAGACAATTTGTTTCGGTTGAGATACCCTACGGCGTTGAATCCATATACGGTTGGGCATTTAATAATAACCATATGTTGGAGACAATAATCATCCCAAGAAGCGTGACATTTATAGATGGTTTCGTTTTTGTTGATAACCATTCGTTGAGGAATGTTTATATTCATGCGCGAAATATTGAGTTTGATAGTAACGCATTTTGGGAAGGTTGGGATCGACAAGGATTCCGTTTCCGCGATAACCTAACAATCCACGGTTACTCCAACAGTGATGTAGAGACAATGGCAAGGGAACGGCGTCTTAACTTCATAGCCTTTGACGCACCCGCTCAAGATGAGCTGATCTCTACTGTCACCCGCACTCTGCGCTTTGCCGTAGACAACGCCACTTTTCTAGACAACGATATAACCCACACTCTGGAAGCCGCCCCTTTTATACAAAATGACCGCACAATGGTTCCCCTTCGCGTTATTAGCGAGGCTCTTGGCGCAGTTAATCTGACATTTAACGCAGGTGTAATAACATTTGTCATTGATGGACAGTCTTTCACAATGACAGTTGGCAAAACTTTGCCCGGCAACATGGGTATGCCTGTTGTTGTGGCAGACCGTACTTTTGTGCCGCTTGCGTTTATCGTAAGTGAAATGGGTGCTACAGCCCGTTGGGATTCTACAGCCCGCGCGGCGTATATTTATGTCGACTAGGTGATCTATGTGAAAATTCGAAAATCGAGACAAGTAATTTTTTCCTTATAAACGGCGAATTTCTTTCCTACATTGCAGATTATGTACGTAGGTGAAAAAGCGCGAAAAGAATAAATTATTTCACTTAAAAAGCGGCTCCGCCGCACGTTTCGTACAGACTAATTTCCTAGCAGATGAAAAATTCCGTCGGTGATTCTGTATCACTGACGGAATTTCGCGTGTATCTTACGTAATCCATTGTAATGAAACAACCACTACACAAGTGCCCGTATACACTTAGTAGGGCAAATACCTACACAATGCCCGCAATCGGTACATTTCTCATAATCTATTTTTGCAAGGTTGTTTTCAACAACAACCGCTTTCTCCGGGCATTCACGCATACATCTTCCGCAACCAAAGCAGCATTTTGTGCATTTCTTTCGTACTGCTGCCGCCTTTTCTATATTACTGCATAAGACATGGGTTTTTGACTCTCCGTTTTGTATTGAAATAATTTTATGCGGACAAGCGGCAACGCACAAGCCACAGCCTGTACAAAGATTACGATTCACTCGAGCAAGCCCATTTGTTACGCAAATCGCGTCAAAAGGACATACCAATTTGCAGTCACCATAGCCGAGACAGCCGTATGCGCAAGCACTTTCGCCGCAAAAAACTGTTGCGGCGGCGTAACATGATTGTATGCCTGTGTAGGTCATCTTTTTCGTTTGTGTGTCGGCGTCACTGCCGCAAAGAATTACGGCAACTTTGCTGGCAACTGCTTCGCTTTCTATACCAAGGACTGCGCTTATTTGCGCAACAACGTCTGCCCCGCCCGGTGTGCAAAGGTTGCTTTTTGTTTCAGAGTTTTCAATTAAAGCAGACGCGTACCCTGCGCAGCCGGGAAACCCACACGCACCGCAGTTAGTACCCGGTAGGGCGGCGTTAATTTTTGTTACGCGCTCGTCAACCGCAACGTACATAATCTTTGATGCAATACTTAAAATGGCGGCACATACTATGCCAATTACCGTTATTAATAAAACCGCTATAAGTACAGTGTGCATATCTTACCTCCTGCCCTATCCAAATAAATTTTC
>WQTQ01000041.1 GCA_009786175.1 Bacillota bacterium
TTTGATACGGTCATGTTTGACATGCCCAAGTACCGTACAAGACCCATTTCGTATACCCGCTCCATTTGCCGCCAAACAGACATAAACTGCTCTACGGAGAAAGGCCTGGAATCCGGGTTGCGGGAATCGCCGTCGCAGCCCGGCGCATGGTAATTGGGGAACGGCCAATGTACAAAGTACGCGTCCACATAATCGAAGCGTAAGTCCTTTAGGGTTTTGGCCAGGCTTAAAAGCACATCCCCCTGCCCGTGCATGTTGTTCCATACTTTTGATGTTACAAAAAGCTCCTCCCGGGTAACTGTGCCTTCCGCAATGGCGTTTGCAAAAACCTCACCAATTTGGTCCTCGTTACCGTAAATTGAAGCGCAGTCAAACAAGCGGTACCCGCAGCGGATCGCGCCTGCAACCGCATCGGACACCATTTGCGGGGTAGCATGGTCGGAACCAAATGTACCCATGCCTATGCACGGTATGCTTTTACCGTCCGGCAGTGTTTTTTGTGGAATGTTCATTTTGTCCTCCTATTTTCTGTATTTTGCTACAGATTCTCCTGGTTGTATGTGTGTTGTCAATGTTTTTATGGTTGTTCCCATATCGCCGGTATCAAGTGCATTTAGCAATATTTCCGCGGCAGTGTGGGCAATTTCTTCAAGGGGCTGGGCAACCACAGTAAGTTTGGGCTTAACAACTGTAGCAAGTTCCCAGTTATCAAAGCCCACAAATGAAATATCCTTAGGTATTGTAAGCCCCATATCATTTAAAGCCAAAACCGAACCAATCATCATATCGTAATTTGTAACAAACAGCGCGGTGGGTTTTTCGTTTTCAATAAGCCTGATTGTACTTTCATATCCGCCCTGGGTTGTATAGTTGCCATATTCCACAAGCCTGTCTTGAAATGGGATGTTACTTTCATCAAGTGCTTGCTTAAACCCTTTCAAACGGGTAGTGGCCGTAAATACATCATTTGGCCCCAGAATAATGCCTATATCCCGGTGCCCTGCTTCTATAAGCAGGTTAGTGGCGGAAACAGAAGCTTTTACGTTGTTTACCAATACTGCGTTTGTTTCGTCCATGAAACCGTTAACAAGTCTGTCTATCAGTACTATTGGAATTTTACTTTCGATGGCAGGTATAAGATGGGCTTCGTTACTGCTTACAGGCATGTTAATAATGCCGTCTACTTGCTTACTTAGCATTACATTTATGGCATGGTTTTCAAATTCCGTATTGCTGCGGCAGTCGCTGACAATCATACTGTAGCCCCTGCTGCGCAAAATATCATTAATGTAGGACAAAATTGTCGTTATAAAGAAGTTGTTAAGCTCGGGAATAACCACGCCTATGGTACGGGAGCGTTTTGTCCTAAGCCCCCGGGCAATTTCGTTAACCTCGAAGCCAACTTCGTTTATGGCATTTTCAATCGCAAGTTTATTTTCTTCTTTTACGTTGCCGCCGTTTATATATTTCGAAACCGTTGCCAAACCCAGGCCGGAGCGTTTTGCCACATCTTTAATTGTTGCCATACTTAATTCACCAACATTACCTTTCCGTGTACATGTGAAGGGTTTTCGAATAATTTAAATGCCGCAGCCGCTTCACTAAGCGGAAATGTGCGGTAAATAAGCCTGTCATCAAACTTTAACCGTCCTGTTGCAAATTCATGGGCGGTTAAAGTCCACTCTTCCCCCGGAAACGGTGCGCTGTAACTCATCCAGCTGCCTGTAAGCAAAAACTCCTTGCGGTTCATGTTCTCCCACATGGCAGGGGTAAAAGTCAAGTTTTCATGGGGCGTACCTATAAAGCACACCCGCGCTTTATTGCCAGCAAGCTGGAAAGCCGCCAGCATTGTGGCTGTTTGCCCCGCCGTTTCAAATACATAGTCATATTTTTGCCCTTTTGCAAAATCATAATCCCGGGAGAGAATCGTTTCATCCGCGCCAAGGCTTTTGGCAAGCTGCAAGCGGCCTTCGTCTATGTCAAACACCGCAACATGCTTCGCTCCAAATATTTTTGCCCATTGCATGGTAAATATCCCAATTGTACCGCCGCCAAGTACGGCCACTGTGCCGCCGCCCGTGTAACCGTTACAGCGCAGCCCGTGTATTGCCACTGTAGACGGCTCGAACATAGCCGCCTGAACATATGGAATATATGGGTCGTACGGCACTACATTTACGGCCGGCAAAACCAAAAATTCCGCAAAGGCACCCTGTTGGCGAGAGCCGGCAAAGCCATAGCTTTTACACAGGGCGTAATTGCCCACAGTGCAGTTTTCGCATTTGAAGCATGGCAAAAGAGGCACGCCTGTAACAGTGTCCCCGGGTTTTACGTTAGTAACGCCTTCGCCCACTTCTACAACGTCCCCGGCAAACTCGTGGCCAAGTACAATTGGGTAAAAGTGCGCACCGCTGTGCAAAACCCGCGGAATGTCCGAGCCGCAGATCCCCGCCGCCCGTACTTTTATTTTTACCGTGCCGTCACGTGTTTCCGGCGTAGGCCAGTCATCGTACCTGATGTCTCTATTGCCGTGTAAAACCGCTGCCTTCATAGATTACACATCCTTTTTTCAACCGGTAAGAAATCCTTACCGGTTGGATTTAACTTTTCAACCGCCGGTAAATCTCCCGGTAAGTCTTGTAATTTTTATTGTATATTTCGCCGTTTAATGGGTTTGGCCGGTACCTTTGTTTAACGGCAACCGTTGCAGCTGCAGCATCTTCAAAGCAATTGTACATGCCCGTTGCCACACCTGCCAGTATTGCCGCGCCAAGGGTTGTGGCCGTGTCGGAAGAGGAAACGGTTATTGGCTTGCCCGTAACGTCCGCTTTAATTTGCATCCACAACGCACTGTTTGCCGCGCCCCCCATTGCCCGCATTTCTTCCGCATGGGTACCTGCTTCTGCTGCTGTTTCCAAGTTATGCCGCAGAGAAAAGGCAACGCCTTCCAACGCGGCGCGGACAAAGTGGGCTTTAGTTTTAGTATAATCCAGCCCATAAAATATGCCCTTGGCGTTTTCGTCCCATATTGGGGAACGCTCACCGGCCATGTACGGCAGAAATACAAGCCCTTCCGCGCCGGTTGGCACATTTTCTGCCAACCCCGTCAATTGGTCAAAACTTTCGTTTTCGCCAAACTCTTGACGAAACCAGCGTAGCACACCGCCCCCGCCGACGGTCCCCCCTTGCACCAGCCATAGGCCCGGCACAACATGAAAGCCGTTAATAAGCACAGGTGACAGGTTGTATTCGTTGGTGGCAATGCTCATGCCCCCGGCTTGGCCGCCTTGCACCTGGGTTTGCCCGGGCATAACCACCCCCGCGCCCAAGGTGCCGCATGCAGCGTCCAGCCCCCCGGCCACTACAGGCGTGCCTTCAAGCAAGCCGCAAGCCGCCGCCGCTTCCTTTGTTACACTGCCAACAATATGGTGACAGGGTACAATTTCCGGCAGCAAGGAAGGCTTTATGCCCATTTCTTCGCATAGGGAATAATCGTACTTCCCGCGTCGCAAATCGAAACAGTGAAGCCCGTACCCCTGGGATAAATCCTGGGAAACTTCCCCCGTAAGACGGTACGCGATAAAGCCGTTGCTTTGCAGTACGTATGCGGTTTTTGTATAAACTTCGGGCATGTTACGCTTTAGCCAAATAATTTTTGGTGTTGTGTATGTTGGTTGAAACGGGTTTCCACTAACGTCAAAAATCCGTTCCCGCCCAATTGCGTCACCCAGTTCCGCGCAAATATCCGCCGCCCTTGTGTCAAACCACAAGGGTGAAGGGCAAAGCACCTGCCCCGTACTGTCTATGGCAACCGCTGCCCAGCCTTGCCCGTCGATACCCACCCCCGCCACAAGGGCGGGGTTTATACCTGCCTGCCCCCAAAGGGAGCGGATGGCCTTGCAGGA
>WQTQ01000042.1 GCA_009786175.1 Bacillota bacterium
GCGGCAACTGCTGCCGCGCAGGCACCGGTGCCGCTGGCCATTGTTTCGCCTGTACCGCGCTCCCACACGCGCATACGAATGTGGCGGCGGTTTATCATTTGCACTACTCCCAGGTTAATGCCTTCCGGGAAAAGCTCCGATGCCTCAAAAGCAGAACCCACCGCCTGCAAATCAAAGTGGTCTATGTCATCGTTAAAAATTATCGCATGGGGGTTACCCATGGACAGGCATGTTATCTCGTAAAAATTTCCACCGATATTTACTTTGCGGGCCACCGCCATTTCACCGGTTAAAGCCACGGGAATTTTCTTTGGATGTAATATTGCGGGACCCATATCCACCTGTACATCTGTGATAATGCCGTCGGTTTCTTCCAGTGATATTTTTTTCATACCGCTTGCCGTTTCAATTTCCATCTGCAATTTCTTACATATTCCATGGTCGAATAAATATTTTCCTAAACAGCGGATACTGCTGCCGCACATTAGCCCTTCGCTGCCGTCGGCGTTAAACATCCGCATTTTAGCGTCTGCCGTTTCTGATGGCAAAACCAGCACTATTCCGTCGCCGCCAATGGATTTATTCCTGTTTGTTAATTTTATCGCCAGGCTTTGCGGGTCTTGAATATCCGCACCGTCGAAGAAAATGTAATCATTGCCGCAGCCGTGCATTTTTGTAAAAACTATTTTCGTAACCATCATCGCACCTCTTTCATATTGCAAGTACAAACAAGTTACTATAAAATGGATACATCGTCAACCATTTACGCAAATCAAAAACACCACGATGTAAATTACTTATGAAGAGGGGTCTTAATTCATGCAATACAGACTTGATAATAAATCCGGCAACAAGCTTCCTGTCCTTGGCATGGGCTGTATGCGTTTTCCCGGGACACTGGGTAATACCGACTTGCAAAAAACCGATGCACTAATAATGGAAGCAATAAACCTGGGCATTAATTTTTTTGACACAGCGTACATTTATCCGGGCAGTGAAACAGCCTTGGGCTATGTACTTGACAAAAACAAGGTACGCAACAAAGTTTACATCGCCACAAAACTGCCACTTTTTAAATGTCACAGCTACGAAGATTTTGACAGGCTTTTTAATACACAACTACAGCGGCTAAAAACCGATTATGTAGATTATTACTTCATGCATAATATGACAAAGCTTGCGGACTGGGAACGTGCGTGTAATTTAGGTATTGAAAAATGGCTGTTGGAGAAGCGCGGGCAAGGTAAAATAAAGCAGATGGGCTTTTCCTTCCATGGGGCCAAAGACGCGTTTACAAAGCTGATAGATGCCCACGATTGGGATTTTTGCATGATCCAATACAATTACATTAATGTGAATTATCAGGCAGGAGCGGCAGGGCTAAAATATGCCCATTCCAAAGGCATTCCCGTTTTTATAATGGAGCCTTTACTTGGCGGGCGGCTGGCGCAGGATCTACCCGGTGACGCGGCAAAAATATTAAAAGAAAAGAACCCGAATGCTTCACCCGTTTCCTGGGCACTGCGGTGGCTGTGGAACCAGCCGGAGGTTACCCTTGTACTGTCCGGCATGAACCGAATAGAGCAATTAACAGAAAACGCTGCCCTTGCCGCAAGTTCCTTGCCGGACAGCATGGCCGAAGATGAGCTGGCTGTAATAGAAAAAGCGGCGGAAATATTTTCTGCCACGTACAAAATACCCTGTACCGGGTGTAATTACTGTCTTCCCTGCCCTGTAAACATAAACATACCAGACTGCTTTATGGCTTACAATTCTTCTTACGCGATAAACAGGTACACAGGAATTGCCCAATATGCCATTACCAGCGGCGGTATGAAAAAAGATTTCTCTGTCCGGGATTGTACTAAGTGCGGCAAGTGTGAAAAAGCCTGCCCGCAAGAAATTGCCATAACTGAACGGCTGAAAGATGTACAAAAGCGTATGGAACCCTGGTGGTATAGGGCGGCCATGGGCATTGCACGGCGAGTGATGAAATAGGAGGAAAGGCTATGAAAATTGTAATGTGGATGTTTATAACCGCGCTGTTTTTGCTAACTAATTTCATGTTGCTGCCTATGCGGTTGACAGTGCTGGGTGTATTTATACTGGCTTTGCTGGCGGCATTGGTAATGCTGCTGCTAAAAACCGAGCAGGATGAAATTAAGGACAGGAAGCGCAAAGGGCGCATCCAATTAACCTATTTTCTTATGGCAGTTGTTTTGCTTAACACCGCGATAATAATTAACCCACTGCGCAGACAGCCCACAGAAATACGGGCAGCTCTTTTGGGCAGCACTACTATCGGAATGACAATAGAAGAAGTGGCCGATGTAATAAACGGCCACGGGCGATGGACCAATGTAGACCCGCTTCGTGACATTCTACACAGCATCCCCGATTACATCGACATATATGAGCTTGAGACACGGGACGCGCGGCAGGCCATGGAAACCAGGCTTGGGTCTGTAAGATATTTTATTTTCCTTAACTACGAGGCCAGAGCAACTTGGCTGTTTGACGCAAACGGTAGATTAGTTGATATTTATGTTAGGAAAGATTTCCGGGCATAGTTCCGGCAGTTTTTTTACCAGCACGTCTTTTGTGTTTAGGCCCGGGGTACGCATTACCATGTCCAGCAGGGCTTCTAATATGCTGCCCATCCCCTTGCCCCGAGGGATACCAAGGGCGGCAAGGTCGCTGCCGTTTATGGCAAGGTCACGGAGGGTAAAGCACTCGCCTTTATTGTAGATGTCTGCCGCTTCGCGGCGGATGCTTGCCAGTAACTGTGCCTTGCCGGGGTAAACAACCGTTTTCAAGGTTAACAAGTTATTAAACACACCTTGCGGTACATCCCGCAGGATTTTTTTTATTTCGTAGCGGTCACATTTCATCGAATTATGCAGTCTATCCACATATGTGGATATTTCTTTAATAGATTTATTGTCGAAGCGCAAGTCACGCAATAATTTTTGGCAGTCCTTACGTGTCCATTCTATAAACAATGCCATACGCATTGGTTCGTTAAACGGACATTTTTTTAGTAATTCAAAATAAGTTCCGTCATAATCTCTGCCTTGCAGTACAAAGCGCATCAAGCCCGTTGATTCCAGGAAGCTCATAGCCTCTGTATGGGGTGACATAATAAGTTTTGTTAATTCCTCGCGGATTCTTTCCGGGCTTACATTGGCCAGATTGTGTTTTAATTTATTTATGGCTTCCAGCAAAGCCGGGCAAATTGCAAAACCTGTAGTACCGGAAAACCTTATTGCCCGCAGCATTCGCAGAGCATCTTCCGTAAAGCGGTGAACGGGGTCGCCTACACAGCGGATTAATTCATTTTTTATGTCATTTTGCCCATCAAATGGGTCTACAAACCCCTTGTTTGGGTTGTAGGCGATTGCATTCATGGTAAAATCCCGGCGGCTAAGGTCTTCCTCTATACTGCTTACAAACTCCACAGTTTCCGGGCGGCGGCTGTCCAAATATTCGCCGTCTATGCGGTAGGTTGTAACTTCATAATGCTGCCCGTCAAGCAAAACCGTTATTGTGCCGTGTTTTATGCCCGTGTCAACAGTGCGCACAAACAAAACTTTGGCCTGCTGCGGTGTTGCAGATGTGGCCACATCCCAGTCTTTTGGCGTAACGCCGCGTAAAACATCCCGCACACAGCCGCCAACAATAAAGGCCTCGTGGCCCGCACTTTCCAGGGTGTTGATGATAAATTGCACATGACTAGGTAAATTTATTTTCACTTTATACCGCCTTTCGGCACTTTGTTGTGGTAAAATACAGGTGATTGCTTAATGTTCTGTTACCCCCTGATATCAGTAATGTCAACAACTTAAGGATTTATCCCTCACAGAGGCAAAGAGGTCACAGAGGAAAACCCCCCTTTCCCTCTCTCCGTGTTCTC
>WQTQ01000043.1 GCA_009786175.1 Bacillota bacterium
TCGGCAGCTTCTATTGCTGCTACAAGGCCGCGTGTTTCAATCATTCCCAATGCTTTTTGTTCCATGGTAAATTGCTCCTTTCTAATGGGGCTCTGCCCCTCTCACCATTTGTTCCGCAAATGGATTCGCATGAAGCCCCGCCGCTACAGCGGGAATGAATCCCGCTTTCGCTTCCTCCGGGAAGCGACGGAGTCGCTTTATTGTTTTTATTAGTGGTAAACACCTATTTATCAAACCCGCTAAGCTTTAATATTTTTGCCGTATCCGGTGTTGGGCTGGCAATAATGTGCCGCTGCGACACCCCTGTAAAGTGCTTCGCCGTTTCTTCCGCTGCGTCTACGGCAGCGGTTACATCTGCCACAGAACCTCGAAATTTTATTGTTACCAGCAATGGTACGGACAAATTTTCTGCGTTGGCGGGCTTATTACGGTCGAAATCTTCCAGCCATACATTTGCGGCTTTACAGCCGCTGTCTGCCGCCATAAACGCGCATGTAAGGCCGTAAACTTCCAGGATGCCAACGGCCTCGTTTTTATGCTCCGGGTCAAGCCCGGAATGACCGGGGCGTACGTTACTCATTGATAATCGCCAACTTTATCCCTGTCATGGCCAGGTTGTCCCTGTGGGCCTTGTTAATTTCGTCCAGGGAATAGGTGTGTGTAATTAGCTCTTCCAATGGCAGGCCCAGGTCTTTCACGCTTTTTAGGAAGTCGAAGGTTGTGGCGTAGTCCCGTAGGGTGTACACCCACGACCCCACAATGGTAATTTCTTTCGCGCATAAGTCGAAGTGGGGGTTGATTGGGGCTTCGCCGCCGTCAACAAAGAAGCCAAGTTCGCACAGGCCGCCGCCCCTGCGTATAAATTTATACACATTTCGGTGTGCCATTGCAACGCCCGTACACTGGAAGGCGAAGTCTGCAAAATACCCGCCGAATGCATCTTTGACCGCTTCCGTTAGTGCTTCCGCGCCGTTATAATTTTTGAAATTTACCGCCGCTGTTGCGCCCAGTTTTTTGGCGAAGTTAAGGCGCATTTCCTCGCTGTCTACGGCCACGATGTTTTGTACGCCCATTGTTTTTAGTACGGCTATGCACAGCAGCCCGATAGGGCCGCAGCCCTGCACAACCACGCGGCTGTTAAAGCGCAAAATACCTGTGGTTTTTGCCCGCTCTACCGCGTGGATTAAAACCGCCGCAGGTTCAATTAATATGCGGGAAGATAAATCGAATTCGGACACGTTAAATATGGAGGAACCGCCGCGCACCACAAGGTAGTCTGCAAACCAGCCGTTCAGGTGAATATCGTCGTCCGGCAGAAGCCCATACACATTCGATTTGCCCAGGTTTTGCTTATTAAGGTCAAACATTGTAATGTCCGGGTCATCTTCCAGCATTACACAGGTTACAATTTTAGCCCCAACATACAGTGGTTTGCCCGCGCTGTCTACTTTCACGTTTTTGCCCATTTTTACAATTTCCCCTGTGCCTTCGTGGCCTAAAACCACCGGGATAAGCCCAAAGGGGTCTTTAACAAACTCGTGTACGTCTGTGCCGCAAATGCCGCAACCTTCAACTTTTACTAAAATGTCGTCATCACCAAGTTCCGGAATAGGGAATTCTTTTATTTCGTATTTTTCCGGGGCTGTTAACATAGCAACGCGGGCTGCTTTGGGAATGCTTCGGGTGGCAGTGCTAACCGGCGCGTTTCCTGCCAGGTTTTGTATTACCTGCTGCACGATTTTTTCAATTACGTCTTGTTGCATTTAGTTACCTCCTTGTTGTATGTCTATCTACCGTATACACAAACTGTCCGACATTATGCACCGACGCTGTTTAGTAAAGGTGGCCGCAGAAGTAAGCCCTTCGCCGGTGCGGCTGGCAATTGTAAAAGAGCAAAATCCTTCGCTGCCAAAGCCCAGTGCCGCGTATGACGGCGCGTTTTTTACCAGAATGGTCGTGTCCAATGCCTTAGCGTACCGGGTGATGCGGTCTACATTTTTGGAATGTATGTGGGCGGAATGACGGTAGCCGTGTTCCAACCACTGTGCTGTTTCTACACCGCTGTCAAAATCCTTCACGCGAACTATACCAAGTATGGGCATCATCAGTTCTTCGGCCATGAATGGGTGTTCTTTCACGCCTTCGAACACTATGCATCGTGTACCGGGCGGGGCGGTTACACCTATCATTTTTAATATGTGGGCCGCGCTTTTGCCAACACAGTGGCGGTTTAGGCCCTTGGGTGTAAACACCAGGGCTTCCAGTTTGGCAAGTTCCGCGTCCGACGCATGGTAACAACCCTGTTCGTTAACCATGCAGCGCATCAAGTTGTCTGCAACGGAATTTAAGGCCACAATGGCTTTCTCTGCGATGCAGGGCAGGTTGTTGTCAAAAGTCGCGCCGTTTATTATGTCCTCTGCGGCTTTTTGCATATCTGCGGTTTCATCCACAAGAACGGGCGGGTTGCCTGCCCCTGCACCAATACCCCGCTTACCGCTTGTCAGTACCGCGTTTACAAGCCCCGTACCGCCGGTAGCAACCAGCAGTTGGATGTCCGGGTATTGCATCATAGTTTTGCCGGTGTCAATGGTGGGGCTTTCTACCGCGCAGGCAATATTGCAGGTTCCACCGGCCGCATATGCTGCCCGGTTTATCATATCCACGGCAAAATTTGACGTTCTTACCGCCGCAGGGTGGGTGTTAAACACCACAGTGTTGCCCCCCGCAATCATCCCTATTGTGTTGCAGATAATTGTCTCACTTGGGTTGGTGCTGGGCGTTATCGCGCCAATTACCCCGAAGGGTGCCATTTCCAAAAGTGTCAGACCACGGTCGCCGGACCAGGCGCGTGTGGTGATGTCTTCCGTGCCCGGGGTTTTTTCCGCCACAAGCCGGTGCTTTAAAATTTTATGTTCCGTGTTGCCCATACCTGTCTCTTCTACGGCCATGCGGGCCAGGGTTTCCGCGTTTTCTATGGTTGCGGCGCGGATATTGGCGATAATTTTCTCCCGCCGGTCCATGGACATGTTGCGCAGGGTAAGCTGGCTTTCCTTTGCGGCGGAAATGGCTTGCTCCATGGTTGGGAAAATGCCGTTCTGGGAAGATTTTTGTGAAGATAGCTGCACGGTTACTTGCTTTACAATTTCACGGATTAGGTTTTCAGATATTTGCATAAGCTCACCTTTACAATCCCATCGCCTTCATTACTTTTTGCGTAATTTCTTTTACCAAATCTTCCGGTGTGTCTTCGTTTTGGCCTACTGCGGAAGAACAGTTGTGGCAGTTTGGGCCTTTTTTGTTAAGGCATAAATCCGCTGGGTGCTTGCCGGGTATGCCAAATTGCTTGCGCAAGTCGTACAGGCGTTTTACTTGTGTGGGGTTTAATTCTTTTGGCCCCCCAAGCATTTTAGACTTGTACAAAAGCTCTGCGTAAAACTCCAGGGACTCCATTTTGTGATAGGCAGAAAGTACATCCTGGCCCCAGGTAAGGGCACCGTGAGATTCCAAAAGAACCGCGTCGTAATGCTCCAGATATTTTTCCACATTGTCCGGTATTTCCATTGTGGAAGGCAGACCATACGGTGTGATTGGTACGCAGCCCAAGAAGATAATTGCTTCCGGCATAATAGGCTGCGTTAGCGGAATGCCCGCAATTGCAAAACTTGTTGCGTATGCCGGGTGGGCGTGGACAACGGCCTTAACGTCGGGGCGTTTTTCGTAAATACGCATGTGCATTTTAATTTCCGATGACGGGCGGTAATTGCTGCTTGCCTGAATTACATCGCCTTTAGCGTTTACTTTACAAATGTAATCCGGCGTCATAAAGCCCTTAGACACGCCTGTTGGGGTGCATAACCACTCCCGGTCGTTTAGTTTTACGGAAATGTTGCCGTCGTTGGCGGCGGCCATGTTACGGTCATAAATGCGCTTGCCAATTTCGCAGATTTGCTTCTTGATTTCGTACTCGTTTACCAT
>WQTQ01000044.1 GCA_009786175.1 Bacillota bacterium
CTGTATAAAGATGTTGTAAGCATTCCGCCATTGGTCCAGTGAGAGTACTGCGCGTGAATATTCCGCACACCTTGCTCGGTTAACGATTCCAGGATATCCTGTGCCTGCTGTGTGCTTGTCAAAGGGAAATGGTGGGTAGTGGGTATACCAAAGCGGATACGCTGCCTTGGAGCAGTTGCGTAAAAGTTAACAAAGAAAGGAGCATCTTCGGGAATAGGGTTGCTGCGTATCAAATCACGTTCCAACAAGTAATTGCGATACACACGCGCCATACCAACATAGCTTACGTCATCCCCGGTAAGCATGATGTAACGCATACGAATATCAATGTTATACACATCCATATGTTGTATTGCCGTAGCACCGGTACCTGTACCGCGCATAAGCAAACCTTCGAAAAATGACAGGTCAAAGCTGGCAAATACACGGTTATACTCATCTATACGCCCGCTTGCGTTCGCGCGGATAGTTGCCACCGGGGCACCTTCTTCAATGATTGCCAAAATACCCATGTCGTTGCGCACCATGCCAAATACAGGCAGGGTTGCCTGCTCGAAAAACTCGTGGAAGTCCCAGCCTTCAACAAGTAAGTCACGGCCAAAAACCGGCATAATTATTTCTTCAGTAATCAGGCCATTGTTAAATGTAATAATTCCGCCGCTTCCGTCCGGTATAAATAGGAAGCCCTCGTCATGGACACTGCCGGATACCAAGTACGGATGAAGGGTTATTGATCTGAATGGCTGTACTTCATTAAAGTTCATGCTGTCCCGCGGTACGGTAACAATCAAATCCGCGCCGTCTAAAGTGTACTCAACTGCAAGAGAAACCAGCATCGGCGGTTCAAAATGGTCATACTCCCAATAGGTATTATCATATGCAAGCTCGTCAAAACTATAATTTCCATAATAATAGAAAATCGAGTTTAAACGCCTTAAAACCGGAACAGACATTGTATTGGGCTCGCCTGTGTGCGGGTTATAAGTAAGTACATTTCTAACCCATCGGTCGCCCATTAAGGTATAATGATTCATTAAAAAATCAACAGCTATGTTATCCAAAAATTGGAGTACAAGGTATTCCATGCGCTCACGGCTTATAAACATAGGAAACATTGGGACGGTAATTGCGTCCGGGTCCCCCAGGGTAAAATATGCACGTATACCACCGTCAATATATGTGTGCTCTACTTGGCGGCGTTCAATACTTTCGGAAAAACTATCCATACTAATTGTAGCACCTGTGGTTACATCTCTTATAACATGTAACTCGAAGTCGCTTCTTTGGCGGTTTTGTATAATTGGGTTGCCACGTTCTGCCTCCATGGGCAAGGTGTTGAAATAATGCCCTGTTGCCCTGTTGACAACGCGGATGGTGTTATTGCGCCTATCAATGTATAGCTGAGCATAGGAATTTTCATATACAAGGTCAAACCTAAAATCAAATGTAGGGCGGGTTGTGCTGCCTTCGTAACTGTTGGCCATAACAGGTGTGACAGATGATGTTGACATGACCAAAACTAACAGAAATGCTGCAAATTTTTTTATCATTTATCTCACCTCAACCTATCCAATGGGAGTTAAGTTCCCAAGAAATTGTGCTTATGAAATCAATAACATTGCTAAGAAGTGAAAAGAACAGGGCAAACACAAAGGTAATAATCAGCATTGCCAAAATCGTTAAAATTACCATCAGAACCGCCCGCAAGAACGTATACTCATGAATCATGATAAGCCCAACAAAAAGATAAGCATATTGCAACGCAGGACCCGCAATCAAGAAAAACCTTGCAAAGGCAACTTCATTGCCCGTAACAAAATTAGACAAAACAATGCCGATAACAGTACAAATTACCATGGGAAACATTGAATATGCATAGGCCAAAAATATCTCTTTTAATGTTCCCTTACCGTCAGTTATGGTAGTTATACTCCAATTTGCTATGCAAAAGAGCAAAATAGGCGAATAAGTAAAAATTAATACCCTTGCAACCGGCACAAACGGTGTAGCCTGCCAAAAGCCTGAAACAATAAAACCGGTATGTGTCCATCGCATTATGGCAACCAGCCCTGCCAAGGCTAAAATGAAAATTGCATAACGCGTGTCCCCGCGCTTTAGGTATTTCATCTCATCAAAGCCCTTGAAAGGATGGGTGACGATGTACATAGGAAAGTCAAACAAAACTTCTTTTATCCCACGCGGGTTCCAGCTTATTCTTGTAGTCATGCCGTCAGCCCCCGTTTCTGCTTGCTAAAAAGTCTGTTTTTCTTCGCAATTTTATAAGCTGCGATAAGTGCCGCGAACACCAGAATGCCAATAAATATGGTGTTAAAATGCCTTTCAAAAAATGCTCCTCTGGTGCGGGTATAGGCCATATTAAAATATGTTACATTCTGTGCCCGTTGGAAATGGCCTATGGCTTCCTCAAAATAGCCCATGCGATAATACCAACGGCCAATCCCCAAATGAGCGTACTGGAAGTAGGGGTTTAAATCCAAAACTTGCCGCCAGTACTGCGCCGCACTATGCCAATCGGCATGAAATTGATGATATACGGCATTAAGTACGTTATGACCATAAACTGTAAGGTCAAAAACTTCTAATGAACGGTTACCTCTGTCTGCCAATACCAGTTGTGTATCGGACACAGCCATGCCCGTTACAATTTGGGTAAGCCCTTCCCGGGTGCCGCTTCCTCCAAAGGCAAACAACATATGCCCGTCATCGTCATAGGCAAATACGCGATTGCGATTACGATCAAACACATAGTAAACCCCAAAATCTGTTACATGTACATGGGACAAAATAGAAGGCCCTTGAGGGGTATTAAAAGATGTTGTCATAAGGTTGTGATTGTCACCCCAAAAGTGATCGCTGCTTGGGCGGCGCAATATATTTTCGCCCCTGGCGTTTAGTTTCCTAACCGGTTCATCCAAATTACCTTCGCTGATTACAGCAAAAACAAACCCATCGGAGTCAATAGTTAGGTTTGTAAATGCCGTAGGCAGCCACAGAGCCATTCTTGCCCGCTGGGCGGGGGTACGCAAAGCCCGCCAAAATAAATCCATCACAGTGTATGTGACATTTACAACACCAAAATACCGGTTGAATGTACCGTCAGGGTTTATCTCGACAATACCCTCAAACACATTGTTGGCAATAACATAAATGCGTCCGTTTTGGTCTACGGCAACTTTAACCGGCTGCCAAGGAAAGGTTTCCGACAGGGGTATACCATATGGGCGGCCCAACGTGCGTATCAGGTTAAACTCTTTATCTAAGTGAACAACGCGTTCTGCGCCGGGTTCTGCTACATATATTTCCCCTGTATCATGGGTTACAAAAATGCCGTCAAGGGTTGTAAATGCTTCAAAAACATCATCATGATAGAAGCCTGTAATTTCCGCAATTAGGTTAAAATTATAATCAAGCACAACAATGGAAGAGCCGTTTGTAATAAAAAATTGTTCGTTGCTGTAAGTTATTTCGTTTATGTGCATTAAGGATTCTACCCCAAGGTCACCTGCATATAAACTGCGGGAATACCTGTAAGGCAACGGTGCAGGTACTGCAAAAAACGTACCGGGGCCTATCAAATTATACGTATAGCTTTCGATGCCCACGTTTTGTCTTGGGTTGGCTGATACAGGAGCTGCCAAAAGAACTAAGGCAAGCATCAATGAAACAATCGCTTTAAAACGCTTCATCACATCATTCCCCTCTATTCCTTCATACCCGAAGTTGTCATGGTTTCCAATACACTGTTCTGCATGATGATGAAAATAATAACGGGTATCAAGAACATTATAAGCGAGACGACCATCATTTCACCCATTCTGGCTACGGTAATACCTGATGCTATTTGTTGAAGTGCCGCGGGAAGCGGCTTTAGGTTTTCTGTAAAAATTACATGGGTGCCTGTTATTGTCCACATGCTTTGGAACGTTAATATAAACAGAGTAATCCATGCCGGTTTTACGGC
>WQTQ01000045.1 GCA_009786175.1 Bacillota bacterium
TTTTTTCTTTTTTTGTCTTTCGCGCATATTAAAAGAGAGAGGCGTGTCGTATACGCGCTTCTCTCTTTTTTTGCTTAACCTTAACTTAATGACATTGGGGTGAAATTTTTCCTACTCAAATACCTTTTCCATTTTCTCTACCAGCTCTTCAAACATCATCAGGGCTTCTCTTACCGGTGTTGGTGTGCTCATGTCAACCCCGGCTTTTTTTAGTATTTCAATGGAATAATCGCTGCTGCCGGCCTTTAAAAAGTCCAAGTAATCTTCCAATGCCTGCGGGTTGCCCGTTTGCAGCCGCTTTTTAAGCGCGATGGCCGCAGAGTAGCCTGTGGCATATTGGTATACATAAAACGCAGTATAAAAATGGGGAATCCTTGCCCATCCCAGTTCTATCTGCTCGTCCAGCACAACGTCCGGCCCGGAATACTTGGCGGTTAATTCGCGGAAAACCTTATTAAGTGCAGCCAACGTTAACGGTTTGTCGTTTTCTACCATGTCGTGGGTTATTAGCTCAAATTCTGCAAACATGGTCTGGCGGAACACGGTGCCAACAAATTGGTCCAGATATTCGCTAAGCAAGTATGTGCGCACTTTTGGGTCGGTGGTGGTTTCCAGCATGTAATCCATAAGAAGGGTTTCATTTACGGTAGACGCCACTTCTGCAAGGAAAATTGTGTAGCGCGCGTAAACATTGGGCTGCGTATCCCAGGAATAATAACTGTGCATAGCGTGTCCCATTTCATGGGCAAGGGTAAACATGTCATTAAGCTTGTCGTCGTAGTTCATCAGCACATATGGGTGGTTGCCGGGGGCACCCCAGGAATACGCACCGCTTCTTTTGCCTTCGTTTTCATAAACGTCTATCCAGCCGGACTCCATACCTTTTGCCATGGCCTCGAGATAATCTGCGCCAAGGATTTCAAGGCTTTCTACCAATTTTTTCTTCGCGTCTTCGTAGGTAACTTTTGTGTCTGCCTTTTCTGCAAGGGGCGCGTACAGGTCGTATTGGTGGAGTTCATCCAATTTCAAAGCTTTTTTGCGAAGGGCAATGTACCGGTGCATGACGGGCAAAAATTCGTTTACAGTTTCAATCAGCTGCTCATATACAGCGCGGGGTATATTGTTGGCAGAAAGGGCAGCATCCAGCGCGCTGCCGTACTTACGGGTGCGGGCGAAGAACACATCCTTTTTTACGCTGGCGTTAAACATGGCGGCGAAGGTGTTTTTCAGCTTTTCGTACGAAGCGTAATAGGTTTCAAATGCGTCTTTACGGACGCGGCGGTCTTGGGATTCTATAAGGCCGCCATACCTGCCTCTTGTTATTTCCACGGTGTTGCCGTTTTCGTCTGTAATTGTGCCAAATTTAAGGTCCGCGTTTGACAGCATGCTAAAAATGTTGCTTGGGGCATTGCCTAGCTCACCGCTGTTTGCCAAAATCTCTTCAATTTCTGAACTTAAAACGTGGGCTTTACCGCGGATTATGTCTTCCAAGTAATGCTCGTACATTTTCAGGCCAGGTGTGTTGGCCACAAAACCGCGGATTATATTTTCCTCATGGGAAAGGATCTCCGGTGTAATGAAAGCCGTTGCCGCGCTAAATTTTACATACATGTTCTGCGCTGTGTCCGCCAGCCCTTGGGATGCGGAAACATTTGCATCTTCATGCATTTTCATGTTTGCGTACACGTATACTTTACCCATTATTTGCCCGGCGGTAAAAAACTTGTCTAAACAGGCTTCAAGAGCTTCGCCGGTAATAAGCTTACCTTGATAACCCGCGATTTCCTCCAGTTTTGCGGCTATGACGTCCATATCTTGCCGCCAGTCTGCTTCCGTTTGATACATGTCTTCCAATTTCCATTTGTAATCCGCAGAAATTTCACTGCGCTTTTTTGCTTTAATTTCCATAATTGCCTCCGGTTCTATAAATTTTTTCCACATTATATCATAAAACGCAAACATTTTCCTTAAGTAATTTTGATGAAATTTCTTTATGGGGTAAATTATGTAAAAAAAAAGGGGTAGACGTTAATATACGCATAAATTAATAAACCCAGCGGATTTGTGATGCCCGCTGGATTTATTAATTTAGCAAGAATTCGTTGTCAGGCTGTAGAATTTTGTTGTATCATTTTATCTATTGCTACTATCTTCATTCATAATTGTGAGAATTTTTGCTTTAACCGCTTTGAAAATTGCGATGTACGGTTTATCGTCAAGGTTTGATGTAATTGCCGCAACGATTAGATCATCAGCTGTTTTATTATAATCCGAATTAGACAATACAAGCACCGGGCGTTTTTTGCTTGTCGATAGATCCGTAAACGGTATCGGAATTAATAGAATATCTCCCTGGCTATACGTCATTCCATACCTCATCATCAATATCGTTCTCCCAAAAAGCAATACTTGAAGTGCTTAACGATTCCAGATCCCCTAATGATGTGTCCAGATGTAGTAAAGTTTCAGCCATTTTACTATTGTACTTATCATCATTCAGTTTTTCTTTTTCGTAAATCCATCTGTTCACATCTATATCATAAGAATTTGCTATAGCTAACACGTAGTAAAGAACGTCATATACTTCCTCTTCAACAGTCCCCTTAAACTCGCCACCGTTAGTAAAAGTGACATTTTTACGCATTGCTCGTGACAGTTCTCCCACCTCTTCTGACAGCTTGTAGAAGTACTCATGCTTTAAGTCAGGATTAAAATCTTTTTGTGCAATATATTTTTGCAGTTTGGATATAGTTATTTGCATCATTTTGCCCAACCTCCGAATAATATAAATTCACAAATGGCATCCTCGTCAACCGCTGTACTGCAACTAACAATTTTACCCTAGCATAAGAAAGTATAACCTGACTAATGTTTGTTAGCAAGCATAATGCATTTTTTATAGCTGCCACTGCGAAATACTTGTTAGTTAAACAACTTAGTCTTTATCGCCCTTATAATATAATCCACAGTCCTCGCTGAAGTAAAAGCGGCGGCTTATTGGTCTGATTTTTGTGCCTTTTGGGTTATAAGATTGTGGGCAAAGCGCAACGGCTTCCTGATATCCAAACCCTGAAACCTTTGTGCCTGTTAAGTAGCATCTAACCATACCGTTTGTGATTCCTTTAGCCCACTCTTGGCTTATAAGCAGACCGCCATCATCAAAGTATTTTTTGAACTCATTGTGAAATTCGTCTGTTGTAAATAACAATTCATCATTGCACGGTATTGCTTTAAAATACGCACACCCGAATTATTTAAAGAACTCACAAATCGCTTCTTGAAATCATCAAAATCAGAATACAGCTCAACATCCCCGCCCCAATCCATGTGGCGTGTGGAGTACAATACTTTTTTCGTTCCAATTTTCAAGATAGTGTCAGGATGGGTTGAAACAAAAACACCTTTTGGGGATATACGAAGCAAAACATCATCTAAATTTAAGTTATCTGCGCCACGTTCTAAACGCTCTTTAGGGTTTACCCACGATAATACAGCATCAAACCGTGTTAGGTCCTTCACTAAATTTTTGACTTTGGAGTAATGATATAAAACGGATTCTACATAAAAACCAGCTTCCGATAAGGATTTGGCAAGCCCCTTGTAGTAATCATCGGTAAAAGCGTTTCGGGTGGAATTACTGTCCCCGTACAAGATTAATGCAATTGATTTTGGCTGCATGGCATTTCTTCCTTTCGTATGTAAAATATGCTTATGTGCTGCGCCCTAATAACTTAACAGCTTTTTTATAGGCTAAGTTCAAGAATTCGCCGGCAGATAACTTGTTGTATATGGAACTTTTTTCGTGTTCCCCGGACTCAATCTTGTATATTTCAAGGGTAAAATAATCAACATTTTTACATTGATTTAACCGCTGTATTGTTTCATTCCAATTTATTGTGCCGTCAAGCGGCAATACATGTGCATCGAAGCCATCGGCAAAATTATCATTTATATGCAAAGCAAACAGCCTATGCCCGTATGAAGCAA
>WQTQ01000046.1 GCA_009786175.1 Bacillota bacterium
GCGCGCCTTGCGGAAGCCGAGTACAGCAGGCAAATTATGCTTATTGAAGCGGAAATGAACCTGCAGGCGGAAGAATTAAATGCCCTGGCTGAAGTAGCAAGGGCACGTGGTGCTGCGGAAGCTATGGAAATTGTTCAGGAGAAATTAACGGACATGTACATCCGCTACCTGTGGGTAAGACAGGCTAATTTTAGGAACGCAACAGTTATTTACGTCCCCACAGAAGCTAACTTACCAATTTTAGAGGCCGGAAGACACCTGCCGTAAACACTCTGCAATTTCCGTAAAATGATGTTCTTCAATGGTACGGACATCCAGCAGCAGAGTATCTTTATGAATGCGGGCGACTATGGGCATTCTCCAGCCCCGCATATGTTCTTCCAGTTTTTCTACGGAAAGGCCGGGGGATTGCGGGATTGCCACCGCCCAGGACTCAAATTCCTGCATGGGCAGTGAGCCGCCACCAGCTTGTCCGTTTACACCTTGCAAAACCGCCTGTGGAATAATGGCGGAAACCAGCTTTAATAAGCGGGCCGATTTTTCCAGTAACTCTTCGGAAGATGCCAGCAGCATGGCAAGTGTGGGAATTTTCGCCTTCACATTATCAAAATCCAGGTACAGGCCAAGAGTGGCCTCCAATGCCGCAAGTGTCAGCTTATCTGCCCGCAAGGCGCGATAAAGTGGATGCTTGCGGATTTTTGTTATGTTTTCGCCGCTTCCTAAAATTATTCCGCACTGAGACCCGCCAAGGAGTTTGTCGCCGCTAAAGCAAACTATGTCCATGCCATCGGCTACCGCCTGCTGCACGGTTGGTTCACCGGCAAAGCTTACAAACGAGCCGGAACCAAGGTCATAAATGGACAATACGCCCATTTCTTTGGCCAGGTCTGCCAGATCTTTTGTAGGTACTTCATGGGCAAAGCCCATTATTTTATAGTTGGATGTATGCACTTTTAAGATGGCAAAGTTAACAGGCGAACATTCCAATTCAACCGGTAAGAATTTCTTACCAGTTGAAATAGCGCGTCGATAATCTGATAGATGAGTCTTGTTTGTAGCACCAACTTCCCGCAAAATTGCCCCACCTTGGGAAATAACTTCCGGCACCCGGAAGGAACCGCCAATTTCCACCAGTTCCCCACGGGACACTGCCACTTCGGCCCCTGCGCAAAGCGCGCTAAGGGTAAGCAGAACCGCGGCGGCGTTGTTGTTTACAATACAAGCGGCCTCTGCATTTGTTAGCTTGGAAAGCAGGTTTTCGACTCCATGGGTGCGGCTGCCCCGCTTGCCTGTTTCCAGGTCGTATTCTAACGCAGAGTACCCCATTGCTACCCGCTTTACGTGTTCCGCCACATATTCCGCCAGGGGTGCGCGGCCAAGGTTTGTGTGAAGGACTATGCCTGTGGCGTTTATAACCGGGCGGAGTTTTGGAGTGAGTTTGGATTTTGCCAAAGCGATAGCCATTTCTGAAATTTTAGACATGCCGTAAAGGGAAACATCATCATGCTTCCCATTTATTATGTCTTTACGGCAATTGTCCAAGATTTCGCGTATGGAATCTATCAAAACCGCGCGGGGTATTTTTTTGTCCTCTTTGTTTGTTATACGATCCAATACATCGTCTACGCGGGGTAAGGCGCGAAGTAGTTCGTTCATAGTTTACCTCCATTTACACACTGTATAAACCCTCTTTTGCAAGCAATTCCACAGCCTGCGCAAGCTTTCCTTCGTTAACCAGCACAATGGGCCCGGTACAGCCCATGCCGCTTTCCGCGTAAATCCCGGCTTTCATTAGCAGTGCAACGGCGGTATCCAAGTCCATTATTTCTATACCGGAAATTTCCGCGGTTACAATTTCTTTTTCCGGCGGGGTGAAAGATTCTGCTTCCACGGTTGGGGCTTTTTGTGTGAATTTCTCCAATATTTCATCCAGCCCGGCCCGTTTTGCCGCGGCAAGTTCCGCAAGCATAACCTTACGCCAATCGCCATTTACAAGCTCCGCCGCATATTCTGCCGCCGCTGTTACAACCGGCGTGCCGGAAGCGCGGGATACAATTAGAATCAGATTTTTCACGCCTTCACCAATACCCGGGCCGTAGCCAAAGCCTACGGACTCGTAAGAACCGCCGGAAGTAAATGACGACAACATTTTTGTTAAAATGTTACCCGTAAGCGGGTCGCAAACCATAATGTCGCATGGGGCGGTAAGCACGTCGTTGCCGCGCATTATCGCGCTGCCGTCCGCTCTGTTAGATGTAGCAAAATTAATTTTATACCCCTTTTGGTCAAGTTCCTTCAAAGCCCGCTCTGCCTGACGCGCACCGTCAATGTTGAGGATGCCCACGGTTGGCTCTTCTATTCCGCAGGCCTTCGCCACAATTATCCCGTAAATGGCGTTTTTCACCATGCTCGCAACCCTGTCTGTGGCGGCGGTGCCTGTAGTCGTGGCAATATACATAGCCTTGCCCGCACCCGAGGTTATGCACCTGCCGACGGTAGACACGCCAATTGGGAACGGATAATGCATTGCCACGGCCGCGTCAAGGCTGCCATTTTCCAAGGCCTGCTCCATGGCATTAACCGCGGCATCTTCGCAATCTGCATAAATACAATTTACCTTTCCGCTTTGAGCGGTGCCAATGTAACTGATGTCCATGCTCTTTTTCGAGGCTGCAACCGCGCCTTGCATCATGTTTTCTTCGCCGTGTTCGCTACCCAGGCCAAAGATACCTATTTTAGGAAGAACATTTGACGGTACAGCCACTGTTGCAGTTTGCGCTTTACCCCTATTTTTGGCCATCACAAATGAACAGCCGTCGAACAAGTTTGTCATGCGCCCAAGGAACAAGCTGCCCTTACCAATTATCATGCTGTTCTCTATGGTGCCGCTTAAAATATCGTCACAGGCAAAGCCAATATACGGCACGCCGGATGGGATATGCCCTTGAGTTGGTGCCCAGCCTGTCATGCCATGCTTAACGATAAAGTCGTTCAGGGCGGCCCGTTCCAATTGGCCTTTCATAACGGCCAACGCGCCAATCATTTTATAGTTTGCAAGGGGCACATCCCCTGCCCCGGCGGGCTTTGTAACATCCGGGTTGTGCATTTCAACAGAATATTTATCAATGTCAGTAATTTGCAGCCCCATTTTATCCAGCGGGTCGGTTACAAGTGCGGTAATAACCGCTTGGGGCGAAGACCCGGACCCGACAGAATGCCAACCCGTGTAATCGGACAAAATTTCCGGGTTAACGCCGTCGTTCTCGCTAATAAGAACCGCGAACGCGCCCACAACGTCTTCCAGAATAGGTAATTCCTTTTTCACATGGTCCTTGCCATTCATGCCAAGTTTTGCGGTGCTGCCCCCCGCTGCCACGATAACATTTTTGTACGTGCCCGATTTTACAAGGGCCGCCGCATGGATAATCGCGTGGACAGGCGCGGCGCAAAACGCCCGCAGGTCGGAACCTGTGGCACCTACATACCCTGCAATTTCCGCCGAAGCCTTTGCCATGTTGCCGCCGCCCCGCTGGTTCATGTCGCCAACGGCCTCTTCCGAGCAATCTATCACAAGGTCAATATCGGCTTTACCTATGCCAGAATTTTTTGCGATATTTGAAAGGTGCAAAAGCGAAAGCACACAAGACGCCTTGGATACCAAGTTTTCTACAATTACATGGGCAGATAAATTTTCGTCAACGTCGTGGGCTTTTTTAACGCAGCCAATTAATTTGCCGTTAGAATACAAGCCTTCCGCGCCGTTTTGCAGCAAAGCTTCAATTGTGTCAGCCTGAACGCCGGTTTTTACTTTGGCTAAAATGCTTTCGTCCATTAGTGAGTGTGCCTCAAATTTTGGCTTCATTTCTGTAACAAAATTTTCTTCCAGTTGCAGTAAATCGAAAGCATCGCACACCTGCATCAGCAGGTAAAATTCTTCCTGAGGCATAATTTCGCCAAACTTGCCATACCGGTTAGTGCCGGGGGCCTTTTT
>WQTQ01000047.1 GCA_009786175.1 Bacillota bacterium
CTGTCTGTCCATACGTTGATTTACGATATGGCGCAAAACATTCTTTATGAAGATAAGGATGTTAATGTCAAGCTGATTGGCGATGATGACATGGACGAGTTTCTGGTCGATGCAAAAAAGAAAGTGCAGAAACCCGGTTGCAAAACAAACCAACCCAGAAAAACCAGGCCCGGGTCAAAAAAACAAAAAGCCGCGCAACTCGGCCTGCTAGGGGCAGAGGTTGACCTTGATGATATTGAGGATCTAAGGTTAATTGGGTTAAATACCGACCCGGAGGAGCTAAGGCAACTGGGGTTGGATATTGACTGGGAGGAATTTAATTATTATTCACCGTATGACCCATACGGTTTAGGTTGGAGGAGACTATGAATTTATCAAAAAGCTATGACTTCTTTAAGCCGGAAACAGTAACGGAACGCATTCACATAATCGGCTGCGGGTCGGTCGGGTCTACGGTGGCGGAACTACTGGTGCGGTTTGGGCTGACTAAGTTGACGCTGTATGACTTTGACATCGTAGAGCCCAAGAATCTGGCTAACCAGATGTATCGGCAGGAGCATGTCGGCATGGTTAAAGTAGAAGCACTAACCGATATACTGTGCGAAGTAAACCCGGAAATAAAAAATGCAATCAAAACTGTGCCCGGATACACCGAGCAAAAACTATCTGGCTATGTGTTTCTCTGTGTTGACAACATAGACCTGCGCCGGGATATAGCCGCAGCGCACAAAGGCAATCCGTATGTAAAGGCCATGTTCGATTTCCGCACGCGCCTTACGGATGCACAGCACTACGCAGCGAATTGGGCCAGTATGAAAATGGTTGATGACTTTATCAATTCCATGTACTTCACCCATGAAGAAGCCGCAGCGGAAACACCGGTATCCGCCTGCAACATAACATTATCGGTTGCGCCTACTATTCGGATGATATGCTCCCTGGGTGTTGCCAACTTTGTGAATTTCACAAAAGGCGTAGGAATAAGGAAGTTTATACAGATAGACGCATTTGGCTTCGTGCTGGATGCGTTTTAATATTTACGCAAATATCTTATAACGCTTGTAATGTATAACTGTGTGAGATCTGTGATTTATACAATTCTCATAGGTGCTTCGCGGTAAAACCCGAAGTAATAAACTGTCAGGATGTGGAGTGACGTGCGGGCACCCCCGACGAAGGCGCTGAAGAGTCGCACCACTTGGTTTTGGTGGTCGGTGATTTGGCTGTGTCAGGAAAACCAACGCAATATCAAGGTTTGTCCGAGGTCTTAGCTTAAAATAAATCCTGTCAGATGGTTGACTTTTCATTGGCGAGCAGGTAGATGAGCTGGAGCATCTCCGGCGCAGGATGCTGCACGGGTCATCCGCCACTTTGAAGATTACAAGCAAAATATTGAAAGGTGGGACACTATGCCCTATATCACTATAAAGCAGCCTCCTGTATATTACCAAATGTCCTTTGAAGACATAATGGCAGGTATACAGGATTTAAGCAAATATGTAATGCCCAACATAACCGCTACCCGCACCTATTGGGTGGACCGCCCAAATGCGAAGCTGTTGGAAAACACGCCTGTTTCAAGAATGATACGGCTGTTATGCGAATTTAATCAATCGAAGGAAGCTCTGTTCTCCCAGGACAGGGCTTCTTTGTATCATACGTTCCATATCCCCAAAAGCAGCGGGGGTCTGCGGCGTATTGATGCGCCCCGGCCGGAGCTGATGAACGCTTTGCGGGAGCTGAAAACATTGTTTGAAACACATATGTTTACGCTGTATCACACAACGGCGTTCGCGTATGTGCGCGGGCGCAGCACCATCGACGCTATTAAACGGCACCAGCGTAATGAGAGCAAGTGGTTTCTGAAGTTGGATTTTGCTGATTTCTTTGGCAGCACCACACCGGCTTTTGTACTGAATATGCTGGCGCAGATATTTCCATTTAGTGAAATAGTTAAACACCAGGTCGGGAGAGATGAATTGCAAAAAGCTATTAGTCTGTGCTTCTTGAATGACGGACTTCCCCAGGGGACGCCAATCTCGCCGTTTATTACAAACGTGATGATGATTGCCATAGACCACAAAATCAGCAACAGCTTACGGAAATTTGATAACAGACGTTTCGTGTACACGCGCTATGCTGATGATCTGCTAATCTCCTGCAAAATTGACTTTGACAAGGATAAAGTTCAACAGTTTGTTATTGATGCCTTGGCAGAGTTCCAGGCCCCGTTCAGTATCAAGCCTGAAAAGACTCGTTACGGTTCTGCCGCCGGACGCAATTGGAACCTGGGGCTGATGCTCAATAACAACAACGAAATCACCATCGGGCATAAGCGCAAGAAACAGTTCAAAGCCATGTTGGACAACTATATGCGTGACCGGGTAGCAGGCAACGGCTGGGATCGCCATGATATTCAGGTGCTTGGCGGTCTTATTTCCTACTACCGCATGGTGGAAAAGGATTACATCAACTATCTGCTTCAGCAGTACGGCGAGAAACATGGCGCGGATATTGAGAAGTGCATTAAAGCAGACTTGGCGGCGTAACAGCATATCGTTAATTTATGCGCCGTGGGTTTGTGGTTGGGAGGTTTAACTTTGAAGGAAGTTGTAATTTACACAGATGGCGCTTGTGTTGGCAATCCAGGGCCGGGCGGATACGGCGCAATAATAATTTTCAACCAGCACAGGAAAGAACTCTCTGGCGGCGAGGTGCAAACAACCAATAATCGCATGGAGATGATGGGAGCAATAGCCGCACTGGAGGCTCTTAAAGAGCCTTGCAAGATTAGACTGTACTCCGATTCCCGCTATGTTGTTGACGGCATTGATAAAGGCTGGGCTAAAAGATGGCAGGCCAACGGGTGGAGACGAAACAAGAGGAATCCGGCTCTAAATGTTGACCTGTGGCAACGGTTGTTGGCTGTTCTGGAAAAACATGATGCTACTTTCTTATGGGTAAAAGGCCACGCCGGAAACCCGGAGAACGAAAGATGCGACACGTTGGCTCGTTTGGCAATTCCGCAGTATACCTAACCGTCCGCAGTTGCCTTGTAGTATTGAAGCAATACCAGTTATACCTAAAATACCAGAAATACCAGTAAACTTGCAGCACCTTTTGTAATGGATAGTTTGTTGTATATATAGCAAACGCTTCAAGCGATTCGCTGGAGTATTAAGAAGTAAGAATGTGGGAGGTGCCATCTGGAGTGCACGGTCCAGGATCCGTTGTCTTCTGGGCAGGTCTGAGTTCGGGTTGTAAAAACATTGGTGGTGTCGGATGTTGATAAACACAGGCTTTGTGATTTCAAGCCGCCGAATTATCCACAACTTCGGATGACCACCACCCGGATTCCGCCCATGGCGCCGGCCGCGGTCGCCTCCTTCACACCTCTGTAGATTACAAAGGGAAACACGAAACAAAACTACATTTACAATGGATAATTTGCACAGGCGAAGCAACAGTGCCTGTGCAAATGCTTTGCGGTTTAACCCAAAGTTTCAAAAGGTAAGGGTGTGGAGGCGCACCCAGGAAGCTTGAGTTCCGGATGCGTGCTCATGAGATGGTTGAGTCGCCAGATTTTCTACGGTGATGGCTGTCGGAGTTCCTTAAAGTATCAGGGTTGTTGGGAGCTTTGGCGATTAACACATCTGATTTCCAATCGGCTGTCCCCAGTATCCACTTCCACGAGGGACTGATCCCACTCCTGAGCTGCGGGGTCTAAAAATATGCAGATTGTAAATGTGAATCAAAAGTAGTGCCCACAATGTATAACCGTACAGCTTTGTGTAGCAAATCTACTACGGTGCTTCGAGGTTTTACCCGGAGTAACGGCACCTAAAGCACTTCGCAAATCAGTTGCGATCCCCTCCGGGCCAAAGGCCCTGCGGGATCACAACCTATTTGCTCATTCACCAAATCGACCAGACAATTACAGGCACCCGAACCGCCACGCGTCCTCTCTGGCTGCGCCAAGAGGAACGCGATGCCGT
>WQTQ01000048.1 GCA_009786175.1 Bacillota bacterium
TTGCCTGCCCCGTTTGGGCCGATGTAGGCAAAAACTTCCCCTTCTTTAATTTGAAGGTTTACGCCTTTTAAGGCCGCTGTCTTGCCGAACATTTTTGTTACCTTGTTTACCTCTACGCTGTAGGTCATTGTGACTCCTCCTTATAAAAACATTTCCGTAATGTGTTCAAAATTTGTTGAAATTCTTCTAAGAACCAGTCGTAATTTTCCCTTGCGGTTTGCCCGATACTTTCCCCGGGGGCTATGTTTGCCTTTGACTGGCCGTAGCCGTATATTGTCCACGAGATAATTTCCATGGCGGTTTTGGGGTCTATATCGTTCCGGAAAAGGGATATATCCGCATGGGCGTAAACATCTGCCATAATTTTTCCTTGTATTGCATTAAACCTGGCAAGGTTGGCAAGGGTACTTTCGTTTTTCGCGCTTGCGTCTACAAACGCGCTTATCATAAAATCGAAAATATCCGGGAACTTATTTGACAAGTCCTGCTTTAGCAGGGAAAGCTGCCATACGCTTTCTAAAATATCCGGCTGCAAAATGTTTATAAGGTCGATGTATTCCCGCTGCATTACGTCGATAGAATAGTCGATTAGGAAGTTGTACAACCGCTCTTTTGTGCCAAAGTAGTGGAAAAGCAGCCCTTTGGATATTCCCGCTTCCCGTACAATATTGTCTGTAGACGCTTTTTTGTAGCCCACAAGAAATTCTTTCATAGCGGCGTTTATAACCCGCTCGCGCTTTTCTTCCGGTAGGGTCAAGAATTTTTGAAAGTTTTCACATGTTTGTTCAGGTTCCCCCATGGGATCATCTCCTTCATTGACTGACTCGATGGGTCAATTATAATATACTTGACCAAATAAGTCAATAACAAAATGTAAAATATTTTTTTAGTCAATTTTGCGAGGAACTGTGCATGTTTGCTGATGTTTGCGCTTTGCTTCGTTGCCTGGCGGCTCCTCGCAAAAAAAATCAGCCGACTCGATTTTCGAGTCAACTGACTTTAGTTTGATTTACTTCGTCACTACCATAACTACTCCTTCGGTGGAAGGCTTACCTTCCGGGGGCGGGGTTAGCACCCCAAGTTCAATGCATTTTTCAATTATGCCGTCTTGCACGCCGGCAGATGTAAGTTCAATAAACAACCCGGTATCGCCCATCAGGTGCTTAGGTACGTACTTTTTAACAAGACTGTACATTTCATCTACGGCAGGGGCGACAAGGTCATCCATACATATTAAGAAATCTGACAGCGCATCCCAGTAAGGTTGTTCGTCGCCTTCACTGACTAGGATTTTGGGATACAGCATGTCGCCTTCTTTATTTAGATACCCGACTTCGATGGCTCTAGCGGCTACTTCTTTTTCGCTCTCGGAAAGAGACGCAATTGGAAGTCCATCAATTGCTTTAACAGTTAAAAGTATTGCCGTGTCTTGTGAAATATTGTGGTCGGCATAAAAATGCCCCTGTAACCGTGGCCCGCCCATAGTAGAAATAAAAACTCTTTTGTATCCGTTAACGTCGAACCCGTTAGTGCCATTGCAACCCCAAAACCTGAAATTGTGAATTTGCTCGCTTCTGAAAGCAATACAAATCCCAGTGTATTCGCGTTTTATTTGCTCAACATCGGAGAAATGCTTTTCTAGAATTTTATTTTTTAGAACGCCTGCAAAGCTCCAAGCTACCCTTGCCGCAAGCGGCCATGCAATAAGCTTTGTATTTGTTTGTTTATTCAAAAATGGCATGGCGAGGAGTTTCTGCTCATTTTTTTTAACGTAATCTACAAATTTCGTGGCGATGATATCCGCGTACTTCCTATATACTGCGTCAATCTTCATATATTCGTCATAGTCGATGATGATTACGTTGGCGGTATACTTGTCGCTTTCGGTTTTTCTAAGCGTACCGTAGTATCCGTTTTCCCCATGTAACTGAATAAGTACCTCTTCTTCTACCCATGGCATTGGCATACCCAGCATCTCGGATAGCTCCTTTACAGTACGCTCTTTGTTTTTGCATAGGTAAATAAGATTTTTTGAAAAAGTACGACTTGCAACATCAAATGGGCTGTTGCCTGTTGGGTTGCCTGTGCCAATATAGGCCAGGTATACCGGCTGTAATGTTAAATTAGTATCTTCCATTTTTTCCACTCCTTTTTCCACTTGCTTTCTAATTGTCTCACGAGCGGAATGAAGCCTCTGCTTAACTGCGTTTTCTGTTATACCAAGCTGCCTTGCAATGGTGCCAACCTTCATTTCATCCAGGTAGTACATAACGCACACGTCCCGGTAAATTTTAGACAGGAACATAATCTCCCGCATAACACGGCGCAATTGTAACTTGTCGTCCTCGTCTTCCATATACGCGTCTATGGAATTGAAGTGACCTGTCATAATTGTGTCAGAGTATTCCGCGGTTTGTCTGCTGTTGGTTACTTTACGTTTTTGAGAGTAATCGGCATATACACGGCGGGCAATTGTCCATACAAAGGCATAGGCGTTGCTGATGTCCGAGTTTCTGCGGGCAGCAGAAATAACAGCCAGTATAATGTCGGAACATAGATCCTCTGCTTCGTAGGAATTGTTTGTGCGTCTGTACGCAAAACCGTAAAGGTTGTCCAGAAAAGCTTTGTCGTTAAGCAAGTTTGTGACTTCATTCACGTGATTCACTCCGCTTTCTGACAATATAGTCGGGGAAAAGATGAAATGGTTATCACTTTCGCAAAAAATTTTTCACAACCCAACTTATCTCCTTAATCCTTACCAGCGCGGCCAGCCCAATGTACACCGCCACGCCTACAACGGCGGATATTCCAACCTGCAATATTGCATGTAAATCTGCCATTCTGCCAAGGGCGGCATACACAGCCCCAAACATAATAAGGGCAATTACAACCATTTTACCTATATCAAAAATAGTTGCGCCGGACCACTTTAAAATACCCTTGCGGGTTAGGGCTGCAACTAAGATACTCGCCGCCAAGGTGTGGGCAACGGCACTTGCCAAAGCAGGCCCGGCAATGTACAACCGGGGCGCGAGGGTGAAGCTTAATACAGCATTTGCGGCCATTGCCACAATTGCGGCAATTATTGGCGTCCGTCCGTCCATCATTGCGTAGCAGGCGCGGCTTAGCACCGCAAACAGCCCAAAGCCTACAACCCCCAGGGCAAAAAAGAACAATGCCGTGCCTGTAATTTGCACCGCTGTGCTACAAAAATTGTCCGTATAATAAATCATCCGCACCAGCGGCTGGCTTAAAGTCATCATCCCAAAGGTTAACGGCAGCAGGAAAAACAGCACAACCCGCACCGTCTCGTTAAGCGTCTCGCCAAACCCGGCCTTATCCTCTGTGGCGGCCTGGCGTGAGAGTTTGGGGAAAATTACGTTGGAAACACTAAGGATAAAAACGCCGCTGATAATCATAAACAGCGTGTTGGCAAAGTGAATTGCCGTAACGCCAAATTCGCCCCCGTACAGGCTGGAAGACGCGCGGACATTTACCCAAATATTTACCGGCACAATCCAGGAACTTACCATTACGGGCATGGCTAACTTTCCTATTTGCCGCAGCCCCGGGTCTTTAAAGTCTATGCGGAAGCGAAAACGGAATTTGTGTTTTATTAAAAACGGGATTTGTATAACGCCCTGGGCTCCCCAGCCAATTAAAAAGGCTACCGCCAGGCCGTAAACCCCAAAACGGTCCAGGAAAAAGAAATAGTAAACCAGGATTATGGCGTTGGAGACTGCGCTCATTGCCGCAGGGATGCGAAACTCCCCAAGAGACTGCAGTATGCCCGTAAACGAAAAGGCCAGGCCGCTTAAAACCATTAGCGGGAACATGTACCGCAGCAGCGTAACGCCCAATTCCACTGTGCCTGCAGGCGCGTATTCGCCCCTTAAAGATGCGGACAAAATAGGCCCGGCAAATATCATGGAAATTACCGCTACCGCAACGGTCAAAACCGCCACAACGCTAATAAAAAGACCTGCCAAGTCGAAAGCCGCTTTTTTGCCCTTAGTTTCCATATAAGATGAAAATACCGGAATAAA
>WQTQ01000049.1 GCA_009786175.1 Bacillota bacterium
GTTTTTTATATGCTTACTCCCCTGATAGGGTTGCTGTTTTTTATCCCCGGCTATGTGTTTTTCCGGTTTGGGTTAAGGCGTTACAAGTCTACCGGGTCGTAGGGCTTTACTCTACGGTAACCTCTGCGGAAAGGGGTTTTACGCCGCAAAGTTCCACACTGCGCTTGTCCGGCTGGCTAAAGCCCACATGCAAGGTGTGTTCGCCGGGCAGTGTGTATAAATCGCCTTTCCAGTCTCTGCGGGCAAAAACGTCGTCCGCAAGTTTGACTGTAACTTTTTTTGCTTTACCTGCCCCAAGTTTAACGGGTGCGAACCCGCACAGGCGGTACCGCTCTTTTTGCCCGGGGGATTCTACATACACCTGTACAATTTCGTGGCCTGCTTTTTTACCCGCATTTTTCACTTTTACCGTGACTGTGTTTGCGTCTTGGTCGTAGGCTGATAGTTCATCCAACGAAAACTTGGTGTAGCTTAGGCCAAAGCCAAACGGGTACAATGTTTCTCCATGGTAATAGCGATAAGTGCGCCCGGCCATGCTGTAATTCCAAAACTCCGGCAGGTCTTCTGTAGAGCGGTAGAATGTAACCGGTAATTTACCCGACGGGTTAACTTTACCCGCAATAATTTCCGCAATGGCACGGCCACCCAATGCACCCGGGTAGAATGCTTGCAGTATTCCGTTTACATTTTCGTCTGCCCATGTTACAGCCAATGCGGAACCGGAAATAAGCACAAGAATTACCGGCTTGTCCCCTGCGGCTTCTTTTACTTTTTCCAACAAATATTGCTGACGGCCCGGCAGTTGCAAATCATTTTTGTCGCCGCTGGAAAACTCGTTGCCTACGTCTCCTTGCTCACCTTCTATGTCCGCGTCTAGGCCAAGGACAATAATTGTCGCGTCACTTTGTTTTGCGGCAATTACCGCTTCTGAAACACGGTTGTCCTTCATCGACAACCCGGACGTTTTGTCTTTGTACAGGTGACAGCCTTCCGAGAAAAGTACTTGCGTACCGGTTTTGGCGGCAATTTCCCTAACGCCATCCAGAACCGTTACGTACCTTGTTGCCGTTCCCTGATAATTGCCTTCAAGGGCGCGGCGGCTGTCCGCATTTGGCCCGATTACGGCAACTTTTTTCAATTTCTTAAAGTCCAGCGGCAATGCGCCGTCATTTTTTAGCAGTACCGGCGCGCGGCGGGTTACTTCCATATTTAATGCGTTGTGTTCGTCGCTGTCCAGCACGTCGTAAGGTATGTTTACATACTTGGGGTTTTCTTTAGCCCCAAGTAGGCCAAGTTTCATGCGGGCTACAAAAAGCCTTTCCACCGCTTGGTCTATGGCGGCTTCGCTTAGTTTACCCTGCTGCACCGCTTCAACTGCCATAGCCATTACATTGCCACAGCACAAATCACAGCCTTTTGACACCGCCAGCGCGACAGAGTCTACAGGCCCGTCAGTTATCCTGTGGTGCATGTGGAAATCTTCAATTGCCCAACAGTCGGAAACATAGTGGCCTTCAAAGCCCCATTTGCCCCGCAGGATGTTTTCCATTAAAGTTGTAGAAGCACAGCATGGCTCGCCGTTGGTGCGGTTGTAGGCCCCCATTACAGATTCTACTTTGCCCTCTTTTACAGCGGCTTCAAAATGCGGCAGGTATGTGTTCCACAAGTCGTAATCGTCACACCTGGCATCAAATGAATGCCTGTCCGCTTCCGGGCCGGAATGTACCGCGTAATGCTTCGCGCAGGCAATCGCCTTTAGACTTTTAGGGTTGTCCCCTTGCAGCCCTTTAATGAATGCCACACCCAGCCTTGCCGTAAGATGCGGGTCTTCACCGTATGTTTCGTGGCCGCGCCCCCAACGGGGGTCACGGAAAATATTTATATTTGGCGACCAAAACGTCAGCCCTTTGTAAATATCGTGGTCACCTTCCCCTTGAAATGCATGGTATTTCGCCCGGCCTTCTGTAGCGATACAGTCCGCAACCGTGTGCAGCAGTTCTGTATCAAAAGTTGCCGCAAGGCCAATAGCCTGGGGGAACATGGTGGCAGTACCCGCACGGGCCACACCGTGCAAAGCTTCGTTCCACCAGTTGTAAGACGGAATCCCAAGGCGTTCTACTGCCCCAGCCTTATGAAGCATCTGACTGACCTTTTCTTCCAATGTCATTTGGGAAATTAATTCCCGCGCTTTTTTCTTAAAATCCATACGACTCTCTCCTTTGGTTTTACGTATGAAATATTAAAACCAAAATTATAGGGTTTGTCAAATGCAGTGCATCTCCCCCCTGATATCAGGGGGTAAGTATTACAACACCAGTGTCGTATCCACCAACCCGCTGCTAAAACTTTTTTCGTGAGAAATTACAATTACGCTGCCCGCGTATTCACGTATTGCGTTTTGCAAAATTTCCTTTGCGGTTACGTCCAGGTGGTTTGTGGGCTCGTCCAGTACAAGCAGATTATGCCGCGTCAACGATAAGTGGCAGATTCTAACTTTAGCCTGCTCGCCGCCGGACAAGGTTGTAAGCCGCTGCAAAATATGCTTCGCGCCAATGCCCGCCTGGGCAAGGGCCGTATAAATTTCTCTCCTGGTCATTTGGGGGAACAGCGACGCGATGTAGCTGTAAGGCGTTAAAGTATCATCGTCCCATGCATATTCCTGTCGGAAGTAACCTACATGTACTTTGTCATGAAACTTAGACCACCCGGACAGTGCCGGGATTTCCCCCAGCAATGTTTTTACAAGTGTAGTCTTGCCAATCCCGTTAAACCCGGTAATGGCCATTTTCCGGCCCCATTCAAGGTTAAAACTCATCTTTGGCAGAAGCACACGGTCGTAGCCAATTTCCAGACTGTCTGCTTCCAGCACATACCCGTTGCCCAAAGACATACTTTTAAACTTAAAATTTGGACGGACGTTTTCCTTGGGCGGTGCAAGGCGGGTTACCCTGTCCAGCATTTTCTGGCGGCTTTTCGCCGTATTTGCCGTAGACGCCCGGGCCTTGTTGCGGATAATGTAGTCCTCGGTTTTCTCTATCCATTTTTGCTGGGACATATAATTCTTAATGTAGTGTTGGCGGCGCAAATCTTTACTGCTCAAGTATGCCGTAAGGTTGCCTTTGTACTTTGACACCGACTGAAATTCTATTTCGCAAATGCAATTTGTAATCCCGTCCAAAAAATCGAAGTGATGGCTTACCACTATAAAAGAACCCTTAAAATCCCGCAGAAATTGCGTCAACCATTCTATGTGGGACTTGTCCAGAAAGTTTGTGGGTTCGTCCATTATCAATACATCGGGCCGCTCCAGCAGTAATTTTGCCAAAATAACCTTTGCCCGCTGGCCGCCGCTTAACTTCGAAACTTCTTTTTCCATACCCAGGGCAGCCACACCCAAACCACCCGCCACCCGGTCTATATGGCTGTCCAGCTCGTAAAAACCACTTGAAAGCAGTTGCTCCAGACATGCGGCAGACTGCTCTATCCGCTTTGTATCCGCTGTATGGGCAAGCTCTTCGTTGATGTCATTGTACCTGGCCTCCAGCGCGTACAATTCCGCAAAGGCGGTTTGCAGATACTCCCGTATAGTAAGCCCCGGTTCAAGCTCCCGGTACTGGTCCAGGTACCCAACGGATATTTTTGGCCGCCACTCAATATTTCCCGCTTCGTGAATTATCTCCCCGGTTAATATTTTTAACATTGTACTTTTACCGGAGCCGTTAAGCCCCACAAGCCCCATTTTTTCCCCTTCATACAAGTCGAAAGATATATCTTGCAGCAGCGCGTTGTCTCCATAGGAATGGGTCAGGTTTGATACTTTTAGTATACTCATAAAAATTCATTCTCCTTAAAATTGTTTCTAAACACAAAAAAGCCGTGAGCAAAACGCTCACAGCCTATATCAACCTTCGTAAATTGATATATTTATAGATTTCCCATATACTTGTCGGTTGAACAACAAACAAAGCCAGTCACGCTAATAACGCAACCCGCTTATATTTTCAACCGACGAAACCTATATTACGCTCTGTACAACGTTCCGCCATTAATGGATTGTACAGAGCCAAAACGAGGCATAAATACATAGTAAAATCTCCTA
>WQTQ01000050.1 GCA_009786175.1 Bacillota bacterium
AAAGCAATTTATTAAGCTATGAAATATGCAAGGCTAAAAGGAAACGGGCAATTGGAACATGCTCCAAATGAACTTCAAATTGAAGATTACGATATTACTAACCCTTCGCATGAAGATTACCTAAGAGCAGGGTATAAAGAGTATGTACAAACGTTGCCCGAAAGTCGCAATTGGTATATGCCGATTCCTAAGTACAGCGAAACTGAAACACAAATTATTCAGGAGTGGGAATACGTAAAGGTTCCGGAACCGGATTACAAAAGCCTCTTGGTATCGAAAATTCGCGAACAATACGACATTGATGATGAATTTGCTGTGAGAGACAAAGGGCGTATAGATGAATTAAACCCCGAATTTGTTGCATTCATTAGCTATAGGGAATCCTGCAAAGAATGGGCAAGAGGGCAAATAAGAGAATGGGAGGAGGCATGATGTAAAAAAGCCCCCATCTCCCGCGTAGCAAATTCTCAAGCCCGCTACGCAAAGTAAAGGTGCACGAACACCACAACAGAGGCTAAATGCCTTGTAGGTGTTCGTGCACCTTTTATATAAAAAATCGCTTGAGAAGGCGCAAAAATAGTAAAAAAACAAAGAATGACAAAATGGAAAAAGAAAAGAAGTTTAACTATCAGCAGCAGTATGGTGTAATTGCCATTTGCAAAGATGAAGCTGAGCAAATTCGTGTTTATAACGAATTAAAAAAACAAGGTTTAACGTTAAAAGTAGTAACAGTATGATTATTGAAGTAAAAAACAGGTGCAGCGATTACGACAGCTACAGGGCAGCGCGGGTAAAATCACTGTTTAACGCAGAAAGCGGGTGTAATTGGGAACACGTGGCAGAGTTGCCCATTGAAGAAATGGAATGGAAAATCGGCTTAATTGTGGGACCATCCGGAAGTGGAAAAACAAGTATCGGCAGCCGTATTTTTCAAAAGCCGATTTATGATTTGTACGCAGATTGGGATACAGACAAACCCATTGTTGACTGTATCGCTCCTGCAGGAGATTTTAATGCCGTAACCGGCGCATTGTCGGCAGTTGGTTTGGGCGATGTTCCGGCATGGTTACGTCCGTTTCACGTTTTGAGTAACGGTGAGAAATTTCGGGCGGGATTGGCGCGTTTGGTATGCGAGCAACCCGCACAAGCGGTAATTGGTGAATTTACCAGTGTGATCGACCGCCAAATTGCCAAGATAGGTGCACAGGCATTTGGTAAGGCATGGCGGCGCGGTACCGGGCAAGTTGTGCTTTTATCATGCCACTACGATATTATAGAATGGCTACAGCCCGACTGGGTATATGATACGGCGGAGGCGCGGTTTTATACCCGCGACTGCCTTCGGCAACGCCCAAAAATCGAACTTCAAATTTATAAAGTCAAAGGAAGTGTATTCAGACATTTTAAGCCGCATTATTATTTAGATTTGCCCTATCCGGTAGCGGCAGAATATTTTGTTGGCATAGTTGGCAATGAGCCGGTGTGTCATATCGCGGTTTGCCCACTGTTTACTGCCAATGCCTATCGTGCCACGCGACTTGTTGTGATGCCGGAGTGGCAGGGCGCAGGTATTGGTACACGATTTTTGGATGCTATCGGGCAGTACCATCTTGAGGGGCGAGGACGTTGCGGGCGCAAACTCCCTACATTTTTCCACACATCGCATCCGCAGTTGTGCATGGCGTTGCGGCGCTCCGATAAGTGGGTGCAAACCGGAGCGCATTTATACGGTGATAACAAGGTAAAAAGTGCACGGAGTATAAAGCGATCGCATGAGAAAAGTAACAAAACAAACAGAGCGAGTACCGGGTACGGCGGGCACTTTCGCGCTATACAAGCATTTAAATATATAGGACATGATAATTAATATTTTAGGAAAAAAAGGAGAGGCATACAATGCCGTCCATGATTTAATAGTATCGTTGGGGCACACCGTAGCACAAAACGGTTTATCACATGTTGCCGTTGCGCCACTGTTAACGCAAAAAATTACACTTGAAGAAATCAACTATCCATTATTGGGGACATTGATTTTTCACCCTTCACCACTGCCATACGGACGCGGAGCGTCGGCAATACGGTGGGCATATAGGCGGCAGGAACCGGTAACGGCAGCCACATGGTTTTGGGCAAATGAAAAACTCGATACCGGCGATATTTGCGAACAGGAAATCATAAAAATTGATTACGGCTTGCGCCCACGAGAATTTTACGAATTGCACGTTATTCCGGCTATGTGTAGAACATTGGAACGCGCTTTAAACGACATTGAAAAGGGAGTTAAACGACAAATAAAACAAGTAGAAGAGTATGCAACGTATGACAGTAGAATTGAATAAAATATATTGCGGAGATGCTTTAGAAACGCTACGGCAGCTCCCGGAAGAAAGTATGAACTGTATAGTGTCATCGCCTCCGTATTATGGGTTGCGAAATTACTGTGTTGATGGGCAAATTGGACTTGAGCCAACACCGGAACAATACATACAGCGGCTCACAGAGGTATTTATGGAGTGTATGCGTGTATTGAAAAAAGACGGCACAATGTGGATAGTTATTGGCGACAGTTACGCAGGCAGTGGACGTGGAAAGGGCGATATAAATAAAAAAGGTATTCAGCAAAAAGCAAGTTATGTAGGGGAATTTTGCAAGCCTTACCATCTTGATGGCTATAAGGGTAAGGACTTAATGGGGATTCCGTGGGCTTTAGCTTTTGCGTTACGTGCAGGCGGTTGGTACTTGCGCCAGGACATAATTTGGCACAAACCAAATCCGATGCCCGAAAGTATCCGCGACCGGTGTACAAAGGCACACGAATACGTTTTTTTATTCAGCAAATCGGCAAAATACTACTTTGACCACAACGCTATATTGGAGCCTGCAAAGTATGATGGTCGCAAAAAGATGACACACGAAGGCAGTGCAAAGTACCTTAACGATGCCGCCGGAATAACAACACAAAACGTATCCAAAGGCGGTCGTGAGCGCTGGCCCAATAAGCTACGCGGTTATGTGTCAAAAGACGGCGGCACTGGCTTCCCTGATCAACATCACGGCAGCAATATACCTACGCTTCCGGCACGTAATAAACGTAGCGTATGGACGGTAGCAACAAAAGGTTATAAGGGTGCACATTTTGCCACTTTCCCACCTGCGTTGATACGTACCTGTATAGAGGCAGGTTGTACGCTTGGCGGCGTTGTACTCGACCCGTTCATGGGTGCCGGAACAACAGCGGTAGTGGCTAAGGAACTCGGCAGAGATTACGTGGGGATAGAGCTAAATGATGACTATGTGAGGCTGGCACAAGAGCGGCTGTGCGGTGCGTGAAAAATGTACAGTTTGATTTAAAAAAATGTACGATTTGATTTTGCGATTATATAATTCAAACTTAAAAAAATATTGTTATGAAAAAAATAAGACTTTTATCTTTATGCGTTGCCATATTACTAAGTGTGACAAATGCCTTTGCACAAGGCGGCACAACCGGACCGCTTACATGGAGTTATGCGGATGGCACATTAACGATTACCGGCACCGGCGCAATGCCTAATTATACCGCTTCGAGTCCTGCGCCATGGAATGCTTATATGAGTTCTATAACTACGGTGACATTGGGAAGCGGCGTTACACATATTGGAAATAGAGCTTTTTACAATGCCAGCAATCTTAATTCAACTAGTTTATCAAATGCTACAACTATTGGAAGTTATGCTTTTTACTATTGCAGTAGCCTTAATTCCATTAACCTGTCAAACATAACAAGCTTTGGGGAAGGTTCTTTCCGGGGTTGCAGCAGCCTTACTTCAATAAATATTTCCAGTGCAACCAGTATTGGGATAGAAGCTTTTTATAATTGTACCAATATCGCTTCTCTTACTATTCCAAGCGGAGTTACAACTATTGGTTCAAGTGCGTTTAGAAACATGACAAGTTTAACTACTGTTAATTTTAATGCCACAAACTGTACCACTATGGGAACAGGAAACTGGCCAGTGTTTCAAGGATGTACGGCACTGGTTACCTTAAACATCGGTAATAACGTAACAAGGATTCCTGCTCAAGCTTTTAGAGGTTGCGATAAGATTAACACTGTTATTACCATGCCGAACGTTACA
>WQTQ01000051.1 GCA_009786175.1 Bacillota bacterium
CCCGGAGTGATGTGTGAGCACATCCGTAACATGGGGCTTACCCTCTGTAACCGTGCCGGTTTTGTCCAGCACCACCGTTGTAATTTTGTGGGCAGTCTCCAGCGACTCGCCGCCTTTTATAAGAATCCCATTCTCCGCGCCTTTGCCCGTGCCTACCATTATGGCCGTTGGTGTTGCAAGCCCCAGCGCGCAGGGGCAGGCGATAACCAAAATGGACACGACTATTACCATGGCAAAAACAAAATCGTAACCGGCGATAAGCCAGGCAGCCCCTGCCAAAATGGCAATAACAAGAACCGCGTACGCAAAGTAGCCGGAAATAACATCCGCAATACGGGCGATAGGTGCTTTAGAATTTTGCGCGTCTTCCACCAGCTTAACTATTTGGGCAAGGACGGTGTCTTTGCCTATTTTTGTGGCCTTGTACTTGATAGAACCGTTTTTGTTAATGCTTGCCCCAATAATGCTGTCCCCTTCTTTTTTGCCTACGGGCATACTTTCCCCTGTAAGCATAGATTCGTCTACGCTGGTAGAGCCCTGCGTAACAATACCGTCCACGGGCATTTTTTCGCCGGGGCGTACTAAAATGATGTCGCCTACGGCTACTTGTTCTATTGGGATTTCCATTTCCACGCCGTCCCGCTCTATTGTGGCGGTTTTGGGCGCAAGGCCCATAAGTTTTTTAATGGCCTCCGATGTGCCGCCCTTGGTTTTGGCTTCCAGATACTTGCCCAGCACGATAAGCGTCAGAATTACGGCCACAGTTTCGAAATAAAATTGGTTACGGCCCATAAAAATCATTTCTTCCATGGTAACGTGCAGTGCCGTGCCAAACAGGAAGAAATTTTCCACCGTAATGTACAGGCTGAACAAAAACGCCACCATTGTGCCCTTGGCAATTAAAGAATCCATGTTTGCCGCGCCGGTAAAAAAATTGGCGAAGCCACGGCGGAAAATATTCCTGTTAAGCAACATAACCGGGATTGTAAAAATAAGCTGAACAAGCCCGTTGTAGTGGGGGAACATCATAGGGTCCCAACGGTGGGGGATGACCTCTACGCCCATGCTGTAAAAAATCATGGGCAGCATAGAAAAAAGAAACAGCGGCACGGTAATAATTAGCGACCATTTAAAGGTGTGCCAAAGGCTTTCCATTTCCCCTGCTTTACGCTGGGCCGTTGCTTCCGCTTCGTCTTTTTCCGGCAGGTGCAGGGCGAAACCTGCCCGCTCTACTACCGCGTTTATTTTGTCGTAAGTAATTATATTTTCGTCAAACTGCAAGTTAAGTTTTTCTGCGGCGTAGTTTACTTGCCCAAGGGTTACACCTTCTTGCTTATTTACCACCCTCTCGATATTTCTTGCGCAGGCGGCACATGTCATGCCGCTGATGCTAAGTGTCATGGATTTTGTCATGTCTGCCCCCTACAGTAACCTTCCTACGGTTTTAATTATTTCGTCAACCACTGTGTCATCGCCGTTTTTAAGCCGTTGGGTAACGCAGGTACGCATATGGCTTTCCAACAAAATTTTGGCCACAGAGGACATTGCAGATTGTACGGCGGCTATTTGCGTTAACACATCGTCGCAATATACCCCACGGTCTATCATGGATTTTATCCCCTTCACTTGCCCTTCGATACGGTTGAGGCGGGTGGTTAAATTACTTGTAACGCTGCATTCGGTCACATGTATCTTCCTTTCGGTAGTTTATGTTAATTTTCAGCCACATCTTATCATACCCCCATGGGGTATGTCAAATTTTGTTTTAAAAATTGGAAAATATTTCAGGACATAATCCTAAGGCGCGTTACGGTAATGTCATGTATACTCTACACAAGTCAAGAGGCATCACTCTTTACAACCACTGCCCACAACCGGCTCTAACGACAAACGATAGCTCCGTCCCTGCGTATACCCGGCTCTGCCCGCACGTGACCACATTGACAGCTGTCTTGAGACTTACCGGACAGATATGCCAATTATTTGTTATTACGATAAACCCATTGCTTTTAAACATGCGCGCGGCAATGGGGCGGCACAGTCTGTCCAACCACTTGCATATATAGGATTCTTAAACTGCAGCGTATATGTAGGTGGAATTTGTGTGAAATGGAAAAGTGAATATGATATTGGAATGAACGAAAAGCATAGCTGATTTTGGCTTTTGCTTTATTAACTAACCCGCTTGGATACCCAGGCGGGTTTTTGTTGTAGATTATGAGTTGTTTTTTACTCAATTTTTCGTGATGTTTTTGTTTCCATGCAAATTTCAAAGGATGTAATTTCAAAGTTTATACTCTGCGTTGTTGTTAAAATGTAGATGGATGGCGAGATGTCAGATGAAACTAAATATGCCCATGTCTCTGCTTCATTTGGTGTGGAAACCATTCGAGTGCTTATGATTTCACGCCCTGTATCCAAAAGTATCCTCGCTTCTTCACCGGTAACTACATTTTTAACAAATAATTGCGCGCGGCTATTCCTTTGACCTGAATTGATTATTTCAAGGAAATATTCGTATTTGTTGTCATCTGTTGTACGCATAATAGTTATGCCGGATGGCGAATGTTTGAGCGTAGCAACCCTTTCAGTCAACCATCCCTCTGTTTGTATCGGAAGGATGGCACCTAGAACGACAGTGAGAGAAGTTATGAGTATTGTTACTGTAATCAATGTTATTTGTGTATCGGTTCTACGTGGTATCCAACCAAAAACAAGACACACTATTGAAATTATCATTAGAATCATTACAGGAAATCCAATAACTACAAAATAATATCCCCACGCTACGTCTGGAAAGGCTCTGTTGAAAAATGCCGTTGAGCCAACAATAAAATATGCCAGTGCTACGGCATTTAATGCAATTGCTACTATCCATATCACTTTTACAATCATTATCATTGAAAACATCTCTCTTTTTTAACATAAAAATTACTCGGGCAGTAAAAAAGATAAGTTATCCACATCTTCAACGACTTCTCTTAATGCCTTGCTTTTCTATGCACATTTTTTGGCTCACCTGTGGATAACTTCTTCTTTTTCTGCTCTTTCTTTGGAATTTGGAATCAAGTTATCCCTATTAGAAATATAATATGCTTCTCCTGCTTTATAAAAGAAGCATATTATATTTGCATCAATGTGCTTTAACACACAACTTGAGAAATTATTTCATTGATGAAATATTTAACTTCATCATCGGAAAAAATATTGTCACATACGAACTCTTGCCATACAGATTCCAGTTTCCATCCACCTTCTACTATACGGAATGCTATTTGGGGATTGTCATCCGTTTCGATCGTGTCATAAGCAAAATCGTTTTTACGCTTCAACCAACCCTTATCACGTTCTAGCCATTCAATAGCATAGCGGCAAAATTCTAATGGAGAAAAATATTTATCATGATAAAACAGTCTATCATTAATATATATTTTGAATTCTCTAACATCCTGCATTATGTCATATGTCCCCATTTCGATAAACACAGCCATGGCTAATTTATTTTTTGCTTCAAGCTCGACCTTCAACATTATGAACCAACTTTCTTGGGAAAGGCTGTTATTATCTCTCCCATTGCAGTAAATACGATTTTTATGAATGTCTCCCCTTTTGTACCAACAACCTGTCCCATATTTACAATTGTAAAAAATGAATCGGGGCTATTTACAGTGAAATCAGTTGCCATGCTTAAGCCTCTGGCAAGCAGATTATTTATCTCCAACGCTGAGTTAGTATTAAACTTTGCATATCTTCCTCCAGCACCTTGTAAATGTTTGGTTAAATGCGGTATCAGTGTCGATGAACCTATGAGGTTTAATACCGCTCGATCTGCAAATTTTTGACCTATTCCTAGCGCACCAACTATCCAGGCTGGTATTGAAGTTAGTGCTAGATTGCCTGTCATTACTGCACCTGCGATGGCATGAGAAGCAACATTTATCACTGCTGGCCCGGCAAACCATCCGGCTATTCCTACTAGCAACGACCCACCACCGATAGCTGCTCTTCTTGCCCAACCTGTTAATTCAAAATAATTTGCAATTGCCGTACCAATAAGAGCACCTAACCCCGCACCTACAAGACCACCAATAATATTCGCAGGTGTCGCGAACAAGCCAGACGAGTCATTGAAGAACACTGGATTATTCATAGTGAAAACAAATAGATTCCCGGCTTGTGTTATTGCCCATACATTTGGTGCTACTGTGGCAAGATGCCGCCCAAATGGATCATGGCGGTCATTCATAATCCGAGGACTATCCCCAAAAATCATGTTATGCAAACCCCAGTGGGGGTCAGGCTGAGTA
>WQTQ01000052.1 GCA_009786175.1 Bacillota bacterium
GGCAATATTTTGTTATATGTAACCATAGCTGTTGTAGCAATGGATTTTGTCGGAGATATTGCATACGTTAACAGGCCCATGTTTCTTGAATACCATGTTGGCCCCCAGGGCTATGTTGTTTTTACTGCAATGGGCTTAGTCGGCGGTATTATCGGCTCGTATTTTGCGGGTAAAATAGGCAGTAAGTTTAGATTAGGCAAGTTTGCCTTTGCGCTGCTTATGCTTGCAGGCACAGTGCGGGTTGCTTTCGCGCTTGTGGTGCCTGTCAGCTATGCCGGTGGGCTTGTTACAATAGTTACCTATCTTGCAATAGTTACGCTGCTCGGCACAATTTTTACGTCTTTAAACCAGAAAATACCGCCGGAAGATATGGTTGGCCGCGTAGATACAATATCTACAACTTTTGTAGCAATAGCTGTGGCACTGGGCGCGTTGGCCGGGGGTTTTTTAGGAAGAGCCGTGCCCGATGTAGGTTATATTTTCATTTTACAAGGCGCAAGCTACGCGTTTATAGGCGCGTTTCTGATGCTTGTGCCAAGTTTTAGAAAGCTGCCTGTGATGAGTGAGGTTAGAAGGCAGTAAGCAGTTACCCCCTGATATCATATTCGCGAATGCGATATCAGGGGGTAGGTTAATATTAATACGATTGTCAAAATTCCTGTTACTGTTTTGCTATTTGTGGTTCGGTAGCGCGCTTGTCTACTCCATTAGAATCAAATCATTCCGTATACTCGCAAGTTCCATTAATTCGTCAGAAAAGCCGCTGACACTAAACAAGATAAAATAACACCTGCGGTCATTTTTTTTCCAGGCAACTTGTGAGACTTTTCGTTCCAATTCACCCAATACATCAAGCCCCATCTTGTTAGCCCGGTACTTACATTCACCAAAAATAATATTATTCCCGCTGCTGTCGAAGGCAACAATATCAATCTCTGTATCGCCACTCCACCATCTGCCAACCTTATCAAAATTAAAGTTCCATGTCCCGGCGGCGTTTAATTCCCACATCTTTTCAAGACAGATGTCCTCATAAACAAAAGCGACATGTGAATCTGCAAGGTTCGTCTTTATTTTGTTCATAGCAACCTCTTCATGGCCCCGTTCAATGGAGTTTATGTTAGCGTAGATGAACTTAAACCAAAACACCATGAAATTGTCCTTGATTTTATATAGACCCTTCTTACTTTTTTCTGGGTTACTCTCGGTTATGGGAACCTCTCTTTCTAAAATATCTAAGCCAATCAAGGTACTCAAATATTTAGTAATCCCGGTTTGTTTAAGCTCAAGGGCGGCTGCTATTTTTGACAGCTTCCGATTACCAAAGGCTATAGTCTTTATAATTGAAAAATAACTGCTAACCTCACTAACCTCACGCTGTAGTAAAAAATTAGGCTCATCATATAGAAACCCGGTTTTTGATAAAACATTGTTTTTGATGGCCTCATATATATTTCCCGAGTCGTAAAAAAGGTTGATGTATTTCGGTACTCCACCTGTTATAGCGTAATACTCTATCAATTCCTTTTCGGTTTTACCAGGGTAAAACTCATTATAAAATCGGAAGGGGATTTGTTTTAACTTAATTTGTCCTGTTCTTCGTCCGTACAGAGGGCTGGAATAATTAAGAGTCTGGCTTACCATCATGGATATGAGAGAGCCGCAAAGAATAATCATAACGTTTTTACTCTCCAGCATTGTATCCCATACCCTCTGAAATATTGAAGGAAACGCACTATTAGCCATTCCAAGGTATTGAAATTCGTCAATGACCATCAGCTTTTTTTCTTTCTGGTCGGTATCCAGCCATACCTTGAAAATCATATCCCAATTATCAATATTGGTGTTCATCAGAAGTATGTTATTTGTCTGCTCCGCTACAGCATTCTTAAAAGCTATTCTATTTTGTGTCTCACTCTCTTTTGTGGCTAGGAAATATACAGCCGTTTTATTCTTGATAAATTCAGCAGTTAGAGCGGTTTTTCCTACTCTACGTCTTCCATATAGTACAACAAGCGAAGAGCCGTCACGACTGTACTCTTTTTCCAAGAAGCTGAGTTCGTCGTTTCGATTAATAAATTTCTTCATCATAACAACCTCCTTGCATTTATTATACTCTAAAATATAATAATTACAAGTATAATAATTTGGTTTTGCTGTTTTTTCCTGAAACCGCGATATCAGGGGGTAGGTTAATAACGATACCCACATTAACTCCGTATAGAAATCTGATATGCTGCCGCCGTAAATAACCCCATAAACACGATTGCCAAAAACCCTGCCAAATTCATAGAAAACCCCGGTAATACAACAAAAACAGAGCCCAGCGTAAAGCCTAAAATAGCGCAGTACAGTTCACCCGGGAAAGTCACAAGCACTTTCCGTACAATTTTTAGGCCAGACAAAATTCCGGTGAACATACCCGCTGCCAATGTTACTAAAACCGCCCAATCAAGGCTTGCAAGTGCTTCGATATAAATGGTATAAATCCCTAAAACAAGCATTAAAATTGCGCCGCCAACACCGGGAATCAGCATCCCTACCGAACTGATTGCGGCGGCAATAAAAATCCATACGAACCCAACGGACGTTTCGTACAAAGCATAGTAAATATAGTCATACGTTTTTGGTGTAGTATGGGTGAAGGCAAGCAAGAGCATAAGTGCCAGCGCGGCGGTAAAAATGGAGACATTTTTTGGCCCGGGTTTTGACTTTGCTATATCAGACTTTTTGTAAATCATTGGGGTACACCCTAAAATTAACCCGGCAAAAGAAAAATACATAATCATTTCGTAATTTGCTAACAAGTGCATCATCAAATTGCTTATACCCAAAAGCCCAACCATGCAGGCAAGCAAGAATGGAATAACAACAGGCAATTTTTGTCGTACGTTTGAAAAACCGGCAGACATGATAAAATCATCGTAGATATTAAATAGAATAAAAAATGTCCCACCGTCTAAGCCGGGAATAGGGCTTGCAATGCCGTACAACATTCCAAAAACTATAATTTTCAATTGTCTAATGTACTTTTTTATAAGACTCACCTCAGAATATAGGCTGTACTTTAATAAATACGAAAACAATAATACCATAAAAATGAAAATCTGAAACACTTAAATTCTGTCCATACCGGTTTTTTTCTTGCTTTGTACCGTGCGTTAGTATAAACTACATAAAATATTTACCAAAAACAAAATCCGGCAAGGAGGAGTGTACATGCATCTTAAGTACGACAACTATTACCGTTACCGCGCGTTAGTAGAAGCCTTGGAAGACTTTCATCGTACATATCACAATCTTACAGAGTTGTATTCCATTGGCGAAAGCTGCGAAGGCCGCGACATCTGGTGTATCGAAATGACGAACAAACAAACCGGCCCGGCACAGGAAAAGCCCGGGTTCTACCTGGACGGCAACACCCACGCGGGTGAAGTTACCGGCACAATGGCCTGCCTGTATACCATCGACTGGCTGCTGTCCAATTACGGCAAAGACGAACAGGCAACGCGGATTTTAGACACCAAGGTAATATACGTATTGCCGCGGATTTGCCCGGACGGTGCGGAGCTTTACTTGGCTACCCCATATATGCTGCGTTCCAGCACCCACGAATGGAGTTACCCCAGTTATGCAGACCCAAGCGGCCTGGTACCCGAGGATATCGACGGCAACGGCGTGATACTTCAAATGCGTGTGCGTGATGACCTGGCCGGGGATTGGAGAGTGTCCGAAGAGGACTCGCGGCTGATGGTACGCCGCAGGCCCCACGAATATGGCGGCGAGTATTATCGCCTGTATTCCGAAGGGTTAATTGAAAATTACGACGGCATCACTTTTGACAATGCCCCGACCCGCTGGGGTATTGACATGAACCGCAACTACCCTATCAACTGGAAACCGCCCCATGTTCAGCACGGTGCGGGCGACACCCCCCTTAGCGAGCCGGAAAGCGAGGCTGTTACAGAATTTCTGTTTAACAGGAGAAACCTTGCCGGGGCAATTTATCACCACACATCCGGCGGTATTTTGCTGCGGCCCAACTGTGTAGAAAGCGACGACAAAATGCCCCCGGCTGACCTGGCAATTTACAAAACCCTGGGTGCTTTGGGCGAGGAAATAACCGGCTACCCCTGCCAGGACGTTTTTGGCGTGTTCGCCGGTAACAAAGAGCAATGGGGCACGTTTATGGACTTATCCTACGAATACCTGGGCATACATTCTTTTGCTACGGAATTGTGGGATTTGGCAGGCCGTTCCGGCACAAAAGAAAAGGGTTTTAGTGCGTGGAACAAAATGACTTATAAAGAATTGGAAGAGATGCAGCTTAAAGCCCTCCGCTGGAACGATGAAGTTATGAATGGCGAGTGCTT
>WQTQ01000053.1 GCA_009786175.1 Bacillota bacterium
AAATACTCTTTAAACCTGTTGTAATACTGGTCGTGGGTAAGCCGTATAAACTCTTTGGTGGCATCTTCGTTACATACATCTACAAAGCTTTCGTTGTTGTACACAGAGCTTTTGTGAGATTCTTTTATTTCCCCGTCTTTGGTAATGTATTTGCCCGCGTAATCCGGAGACGCCGCAGGCACTTTGCCCCCTGCAACGCCGCTGGGGAACCTGTCCTCGTCGTACAGCCAGCAAATCATGTCTTGGGCAGCCATTTCTTTTACGCAAACTTCAATTGCCTGCCAAAATTCTTCGCTTAAATACTCTGTTGCCAACCCGCCGCGGGGGTGTAAAAACGCGCCGCCCATACCCTGGGCTTTAAACTGGTTAATTTGGCGTTTAAGTTCGGTTTCCTCCAGCTTGTCGTTAAGGGCCCAAAATGGTGCTGTCCTGTATGCCGCACCCGGGTTTTGGAATTTTTCTAAATTAATCATTTTTATCTGCTCCTCTCGCAATATCCATATGGTATAATTCTAAATGTATTTATCGGCATAACAATAAACAATCTTGACTTGTTTTCCCTTGTGAAGTACAAAAAGACAAGAAAGTGCAAGTCAGCCGTAACTAAGGGGGTGAAGATATGCGCCTATCCGTTTTTACTAAAATATTTCTTGTATTTTTACTTACAATCAGCCCTTTGTATCTCCTTAGTGCTTATCTTTACGCCTGGGGGCGCAACCAAATACGCCATGAAATTTACACGTCTACCCTAAACAACATCGACTTTTACATTTCCAATGTAGAAATTGACATAGAGCGGGCCATTAATACATCTGTGCAGTTAATTAACAACCCGGATATACATTACATTGGCGCACTGGACAGTTGGCCTGCAGATTATATGGATATTTTCCGCCGGGTAAACTTGATTCAGCGGGAGTTAGACAATTTACAAAACATTTCTGAATATGTACAGGAAGCCCATGTGCTTTTCCCCCATTCCGGTGTTAAGGTTACTTATCGCAGCCGCTTAACCATGTCCGAGTTTGATTTTGCGCGGGTTAATGACACTTCTTTTTACACGGGCTTTCCTTTTGTTACATGCCCGATAAACGGCGGGATTTACATAAATTTTTCATCTCAGTACCACCTGGCCCACTATGGGCAGCCTTCCCCGGAGCGTATCCGCTGGGTTATTGTTACAAAAATTGATGTGGATAGGATTGCGGAAGATATTCATTCCTTTTTTACCGGAGATTTTGATCAAATTGCATTTATAGGCGACAGCAGCGGCCTTACAATAAAAACTCACGTAAACGAAGATACCCTGCCGGATATTTTGCAAATGGTTTCCGCATCGCAAAACAACCTTGGCATTAAAAATTTGCGGATAGATTCCCAAAGTATTCTGGTGGCCTACCGCAAATCCCCTTCCCTGCGCACAACTTTCCTACTATTTGCGGAAGAACAGCAGCTGGTAGGTATTTTGACCAATTACTGGATGTGGATTATGACCGGTATAGCGGCAATTTTGCTTGTGGCTTTTACAATTATCACACGAAAAGTTACAACAAATATGCTAAACGCCCAGCGGGCTACCTTAGACAAACTGCACGAGCAAGAGTTATTGATTAAAGACACAGAGCTAAAAATGCTTCAATACCAGATAAACCCTCACTTTTTATACAACACATTTTTTACCATGTACCAGTTATTGCAGGCAAGAAAATATGACGGACTGGGGCAGGTTATGTCCAGTATGGGCCGGTACTTTAATTTCATTACAAAAAGCGATAACTACATCCCGCTGGCGGAAGAAATTGCTTTCTGCCTGGATTACTTAGAGATACAAACAATAAGATTCGCCAACAGGATTACCGCAGAAATTGACGGCATACCGGAAGGCTGCGGCCATATTTTAATTCCAAGGCTTACAATACAGCCGCTTTTGGAAAATTGCTTCAAACACGGCTTGATTAACAAGGAAACCGGCGGAATAATTTGCTTACACTTCAATTATAACGCAGAATGCATTATAATCAGCATAGAAGACAATGGAGATGAATTAACAGACGCAGATTTACAGCGCGTACAAAACGGATTGGCTAAACAAGGGGATTCCAAAACCATTGGGATATACAATGTACACAAACGGCTGCAATCTTATTTTGGCGGCCAATATGGCATTAAAACAGACAGGAGCGAACTTGGCGGCCTGCGCGTTCAAGTTATGCTGCCTATTGAATAACAGATGAGGTGAGGATATATGTATAAACTGCTTATGGTAGATGATGAATGTATGATTGCGGATTTACTTTACGAATACATGGAGTCGCGGCTCAAAGGTAAACTTGAGTTATATAAATCCTACTCCGGCAGGCACGCCATAGAAATTATGGAAAAAACCCCGATGGATATTTTAGTTACAGACATTACAATGCCCGGTGTAAGCGGCCTTATGCTGCATAAACGGGCAATAGAGATAAACCCCCGGTGCAAAGTAATTTTTATTACCGGTTACAACGACTTTAGCAGTATCCAATACGCCCTGCGCAACGAAAGCGTAGACTTCATATTAAAGTCTGAAAGTAATGAGGTTATTGTTAATTCCATCCGCAAGGCAATGGACAAACTGGACGAAGATATTTCTATCGAACAGATGCAAGTTTTGGCAAAGCAGCAATGGGAGTTGTCTATGCCAATTTTGCAAGAGCGGCTTGTGCTTTCCATCCTGGATGGGGAAGCTTTTTCGGTGGGCCCTTTCCGAGAGGTTCAGTTCCCCATATACGTAGATGACAAATTACTGCTTATGATGGGCCGCATAGACGATGGGTATTCTGTTACCAAAACCAGCTTGTACAAACTAAAAAGCAAGGTTGACGAGTTTATCCGCCAGGGCAACCGTGTTTTCAGCGTTATCCATGACGATGATATTTTGTGGATGATACAGCCATACGACCCCCACAGCAGCAACGAAACCCTTACAAAAAACGCGATAAAATCCGCTATGGGGTCTATTTATGACATGTGCCTAAAATCCTTTAATGTCTCCATTTCATTGGTATTGTCGGAAGATTTTATCCACTTCGCGGACATATCTGTTACATGGATGGGCCTAACGCAAACATTAGCAAATTTAACCGGCCTAAGCACAGGTATGCTGCTAATCGAATACGATAACCACAAGCCCCCCGGGGTAAAGGCCGACTGGCTGCACATACGAAACATTTTGCAGCAGATAAATTTAAGCATAGAACGCTTACAGCGGGAAAAATACGAAAAACACTATGCAGAGCTTATGAGCATATTGCGCAGCACCCCTACATTTAGCCGATTGGAAAATATTGAAGTTGCCATGCGGATATACCTGGCGTTTTTAACCCATTCAAATAATAACGGCATAAACCTGGACATTGAGTTTGAAGATTATTTCGCCTGCGAAAACAGTTGGGATTTGTACGACGCAATGTTTGCCAAAATCGCGGAAGATTTCTTTACGAAACAGCATCAGACTTCCTTCGAGCATACCAACCAAATACTTGGCAATTTACGAAGTTACATCCACAACAACTTAAGCGGCGATACATCATTAAACAAGTTGGCAGAAATAGCCCACTTTAGCCCAACCTATCTTTCGCGCCTGTTTAAGCAGCTTACAAACGTAAGCCTGACAGAGTATATCGGCGGGCTAAAATATGAAAAAGCCGCCCAAATGCTGGTGGAGACAAACATGAAAATAGTCCAGATTGCAACAGAACTTGGCTTTGAAACCCAATCTTACTTTTCGCGGTTTTTCAAAAAATACGCCGGGGTTGGCCCCCAAGAGTATAGGGACATGAAGGGCAGGAGTTGACACCTACCCCCTGATATCATATTGGCCAATGTGATATCAGGGGGTAATTTTTTTGTTTCAATATTTTGTTGCACTTTCTTGTCATTTTCGCACTGCCTATAGCTGTAATCATTCAGCAACAAATGAAAAACAATAAGACAAAATTATGCATGTATATATTTGTAGCGTTGGTTAATATCAATGTGTTATGTATATAAACTATTCTTTACTTAGGAGGTATTTCTTTATGAGGCAATGTAAAAGTAAGAAGTTATTAGCAATCTTAGTGGCATTTACGATGTTACTTGGGCTTGCCGCACCCATTACAGTGAGGGCAGACTACAACGGCACCGAAACACCCGTAAACCTAGTACAAAACGGCGACTTTTCCGATGGGCTTGCAACATGGCGCGGCGGTGTTAATGATTTTGAAGTGCTGCCCGGAGAAGCCCCGGACGGTTTAAATTCATTGTATCTGCGGAGGCCTGCGTTCAACAACAGCATATGGTCTGCCGATTTTACTCTTGAAGCAAATCAGGCATATGAAGTCAGTATGCTTGTTAACAAAAGCTGGATAGAGGG
>WQTQ01000054.1 GCA_009786175.1 Bacillota bacterium
GTGAAGTGCTTCGTGGTAAAAATCGTGAATGGCAAAACGGGGACAAAAGTCAATCAAATCAAAAACATTTGCAAACAGCCCATCCCGGGCCATATCAAACAGCGGAAAACGCGGGTCTGCAAAAATTATATCGAATTCGCCGTTTGCAATGGCCTGGGGCAAATTCTGTGCCCAGTAGTCGCCCCGCAACAACGGGTTAAAATAAAACAATTCCACTTCGACGCCCTTGGTGCGGCTAATTTCCAATATTGCGGCGTTAAGCATGGGCCTAAACTCACTAATGGGCGCAAACACCCTAAGGGTGCCACCATCGCGAACCGGCACACCATCTTGGTTGGCGGTTTCGTCCCCTCCCCTGCCGCAGGCGGTAAGCAAAATCACCACAATCAGGGGCAACAGAATTAGTATATATTTTTTCATAGGACACCTCGCTTTGTATGTAACGCCCCCTGATATCAGGGGGTAATTAAAACGCAAATCAATTTACCCAGGTCAAATTACTGTACACGCTTGTCTCCGGTGAAGATCCTTCTATCACCGCGGCACCCACAGCCTTTTCGTAAAAAGAAACAGGCCCCACAAAACCGATAATGGCGTAGCCGTACCCCTTCTCTTTCATAGACTCCAGGCATTTGAAAAGCAACGCCTTGCCTATTCCTTTGCCCCTTTCGTCGGGCAGCACACCCGTGGGGCCAAAGTAGCCAAGTGCGGTGCCGTCGTAGCAGGCAAAGCCTACAATTTTTTTATCCTTTGTGGCAATGTAGCAAGATGCGGGCTGGTTGAAAATTGCCTTTTCGCATTCGGTTTCCCAGCTGTAGCCAAAATTATTTTTTACAAAATCCACAATGACGTTTTTATCTAAGGCCATGGCCCGCTTAATTTGTATGCCCTCTTTTTCCATACGCTCTTCCGTATCATTTTTTGGCATATGGTACAATTTTACTAACATATCCGGCATGAGTAATGTCTCCTTCTACGGTAACACAAGATGTGGGTTGCCCCGTTCTTCCAAAAACCCTACAGGGTCTGCAACGGCATAAAAAGCCAGCTTTGTACGAAGATGCGGGTCAAACAGCAGCGGCAACTCACTGCACCGCCAGTTGCGGCCATCGCACAGCCCCCAAAAAGATACACGGTGAATATGCTCCGCGTTTTCTTTAAACACCAAGAACAGCCGGGCATAATAAATGGCTTGCCTTAGCTCGTCAAACTCGGACAAATGGGTGCATTCTCCTGTGTATCCGCCAACGCCAACGTCCAGTTCTGTAATGCTTACCCTTGCGCCGGTAGACGCAAATGCCTGAATAGCGTCTGACGTACGCTGGTGGGAGCGGTTGTTTATATGGTCGTGCTGCTGCATCCCGATACCCTCAATTAACAGCCGCCCGCCTGCGGCAATATAATCCTGCACACATGTGAAGGCAGCTTCGCCATGTAAAGGCTTGTTAATTTCGTCCCGGGCCCACATTAAATTAACGGCGTTTACCATGTACACAACCATGCGCACTTTCTCCGGCACTTCCATGTTAAAGTCGTTATAGTAAAGCACTGTGCTTGGGTCTGCATGGCGGGCAAACACAAAAGCGTCGTATACATAATCCCACGGGTTAATAACGGGGGCAGCGTCTGTTCTGTAATTTTCAAACCAAGGGGAATTCCATGTAGCGGGCCAAATGGCCCCTATGGTGTGGTGTCCCCAGTGGTACGCATCAATTGGGTACGGCTCTTGCCTGCGAATTGCCTCGTTTAGTACGTCCCAGGAGTAAATGTACAGCCCATCCGGGTGGTTATAATAATGCCCGTGCCACACAAGGGTATGGCACATCTAAAGCGTGCTGCCCCCTAAACAAAGCAGGCTCCGGTACGTATGCAGCTTCCATATGCGGGGTTGGCTCGCAGGGTTCTGTACTGCTGTTGTCTGCAATTGCCCCTACCGCAAGTGCCGCCAACAGCACTAAGCCAAACACAATAGGAGTTTTCTTCTTTTGCCATAACGTTTTTAGTAAAACCATTTGTACACCTTCTTGAGTTATCATTGAAAAAACTGGCGTTTCGTTAAGATATAAAGTGCGCTTGCGCGCGTGTTTCGTAAAGAGCAATTTCCTAGAGCAGAAGAAAACGATAATTTCCTATAGCGACTATCGATTAGTTCCGCATGAAATGCGGAAATCATCGATTCGGAGCGTTAGGGAATTATCGTTTTCGGGCCTACGAGACAGCCCCTTTGTTAGCTACGCCAGGTTTATTAACGCCACATTGTAAGTTTTTACCACACCTTTATAGGTACAGTCAATTACGGCTATGCCGGGTACTGCAGTCGGCAACGTCGTTTTTATTTGTACGTCCGGCTCGGTAGCGGTTACATTTATTACGGGCACTTCCGTTGTGCCTGCAGGCAGTACGGCAAAGGTTCCGTACAGGTTGTAATCGCAGATGCCGTTGGCGTTGGTGGAGCGTATTGGTGTTTCCGGCAGGGCTACGGGGCTGCCGTTAACCTCCAGGTTTATTTTTGGCACTGCCGGTTTCTCAATTGGTTTTGAATCGGAGCTGAAACCAAGGCCAATTATGTTGCAAAGGGGGCCAAAACCGCCTTCAACAACAAGGTAAATGGCGTGCTTCTTGTCCAAATTGTCAACAAAAGCCGATACATCTACGGTGAATTGCTCAACTATCCGCCTATCCCAGCCGTGGTACGCCGGTACTTTAATTTCGCCAATTTTTGTACCTTTCCACACATCGTTTTCCCATGGGCCGTCCAGCCAAACGTTAATTTTAAAGGCCGGGCGGTTTGTGGGCAAAATGAACAGGTTAAACTTTGTGTTGTTGCCGGGCTTTGTACCTTCGAATGGGGCCAAGCCTTTTATGTTTTCGCTTAGGCCGCCAAAGCCAAAATACTTGTAGCCAACAATGTCGCCGTTTTTCGCGCCGGTAATTGGCATATGGTCGTTCCAAATATCCCACGCATCCCCTTGAAGCCCATGGTCGGAAAGGAAGCAGGCGATACCCGCGGAATAATAACGGTACGGGTCTAAGCCGTAAACGTTAAACCCTTCGGATGTCATTTCCGCACCGGTATATTCATGCTGTCCGGCCTTTGCTGTCCAGATATTGCCCGGCAAGTAAGGGTCCCAGGCTCTTATTGTAACTTTTCCGCCTTCTGAAACGGGTGTTTCGTCCCAGGTTACATGAACCGGGGCAACCATAGGCTGGCGGGCGTTGCCAAAGCCCCTTGGGGGCCTGTGGTAAAAGGCGTACCATTGGTCGTTGATAAACTCTATACTGCCATGGGTATTATGTGGCGCGTAGTATGTCTCTAGGGCTGTACCGTCTTTGTTTAGGTTTATACAGCGGGAATCTACAAGAACGCCGCCGCTTTTCCATGGGCCAAGAAGCGTGTCGCCGTAGGCGTAGCGCAATGCAGAATTTGTGCTGCTAAGGCCATAGTCCGGGCCGGAGTAACCGCTGTAAACCCACACGTATTTGTTACCTATTTTACGGATAGACGCCGCTTCAAAAAAGTTGAACCGGTTCAAGTCTTCGCCCTGGTATACACTTGGGTATGTTGTGCCTTCCGGGTCACGGATAACACCGTAGCTGGAACTGGCGGGAATGAAGTGGTGAATAACTTCCGTGCCGGGCCTTATAGAGTACATTGTTTTTTGGTCAAGCTCTGCCGCGTGAGATTTTTGAAAACCCCAGTACCCGTACGCCCTAAAGCCAATTTCGTAATCCGGGTCTGCCGGGTCTGTAATGTATTCTACAAAAATAGCCGGGTCAAAGCCCAAAATGCTGCCGGGTACGGTGTTTCTGCCGTCTTCTGTCAGGTTAATTGGGGTAAACGGCCCAACGGGGCTGCTGCCTTTGCAAACCATGGCTTCCCTGCCCCAGCCGCGGCTGTGAGGGTACAGGTAGTATTCCTTTGTGCCGTCTTTATGCTTTACCTCTACCAAGTCCGGCGCGTACATAACGTCCCACTGGCCGTCAACTCCGTATTTGAAAATGGAACCTTCGTCACGCCAGTCGTGTAAATTTTCCACCGGGGCAGACCATGCTCGTATGTCCGGCCCGCAGTAACTGTCTAACCTTACGTCGTGGGAACCGATAATGTAGGCGCGGTATTTGCCCGGGTTGTCCGGGTCTTCAAAAACCCTTGGTTCGCCGTCGGGCAAGTGTTCCCACAAGGGTAAATATGGGTTTGCGAAATTATTTGCGATAATTTTTCTCATGACACATCATCCTTTTATTTTAGTTCAATTGCCAGGCAGTTGGCATATTTTGCGGGCAGTTTATCGGGCAGTTTTACCGTTAACACGCCGTAGTTGTGTGTAAATTCCATGTTGCCAACACCCAAAAGGCGTACATTTGCCACTTGCTCGCCCTGGTTAAAGCTGCGCAGTACAGCCAC
>WQTQ01000055.1 GCA_009786175.1 Bacillota bacterium
TTTTATACCGTAATCTGCAAAGTTGGTAATCATGTCGTCAAAAACATTACGCCCCATTTCCTGTAGGTGCCTGAAACATCTGACAAAAGTTTCGTTGTCAAGCCCGCCAAGGCATTCTTTCTTTATTACTGTATTTTCCGGAATAAAAATTATGTTGTCTCTAAACCATAGGGCTTTCCATTGGCAGCTGTATGTGTATGCCATTTTCCTCTCTCCTTTGCATGAAATAAATTTTCAGACTCGACGTCTTTTGCGCGGTGCAAGGCAGTTTACTTATTCTACGTGTTTCCATTCTTTTTTTAAAAGAGCATAAACAAAATAGTTTACCAAAATTGGATTGCCATGTTCGTCTTTTTCATTAAAAGATGTTTCGCACTCAATAAAATGTGCTTCTCGGCGAAAGCCAAGCCTTTCCATAAGTCGCCACGAATTAACATTGCCCTCGTCCATATCGGCCTCTATTCTTCTGGCATCAAGCGTAAAAAATAGATATGAAATTAAAGCCTTTACGCTTTCTGTTGCATATCCTCTTTTGCCATATTTTTCGCTAAACTCGTAGCCTATTGTGTAATTACCGCTGTCGCCTTTTCTTTGTTCTAAAGTGCCAATCACCTTGCCGCTTTCTTTTAATTCACAAGCTAAGTACGAATCATTATCAAGCATTTTAGTAACCGACTGTTCGCATCTTTCTCGCGAAAGCGGTGCAAATCCTTGGTGTCTTGCAACAAATTCTTGGCTCATGAGTTCGTAAAAATCGTTTGTATCTTTAAGTTGATAATTTCGAAGTATCAGCCTGTTGGTTTCCAGGTAAATCATTTTGCAACATCCTCTCGTTGTATATAAACTCGGTGCGTTTAACGCACTCATTGCTTTGCTTACTACAAATGCTTATAACTTACGCTTTGTGTTACACGCTGCAACACATTAGAACTGGGGCTTGTGCCGTTGGTACTACTGTGGAGTATCGTTCTACAATCTCAAATTTTAATCGTCACTATTTTCTTGCAACCACCCATATTTTGTAGATTGATTCGTCTGTAAAATCCATTTTTTCACAATCTCTCGAATATGTTTCTATTTCATTAAACCCGGCGGCAATCATGGTTTCCTGTATCCGTAACATTGGAACATCGCCACCGCCGCTGTAGTCATAAATTTTTATTTCATCTTTTGATGGGTCAATTGTTATTTCTTCAGTCTCATAGATTTGAGATTCAAAATTAAACTCGTGCCTAAAGAGTTTAAACACACCGTTTTCAAACTCCCATGTCTTTTTTTCTTCTCTAAATCCTCTGCTTCTTGGATGGTCCCGGATTTCTTGATTCTAATACAAATATGCCGTCAGGTTTTAGACATTTATAAATATTTCTTATTATATAGGCGTTCATCATTCCGGGTTCTGATGCAGTAACAATGTCGTATTTCGCTTCAATAGGTAATTGCTGCGCGTCACAAACAAAGTAGTCAGCGTCAGGATTGTTTACTCTGGCATTTTCAATAAAGACTTCGGATAAATCTGTTCCTGTAACAGCAAATCCTTTTTCTAACCACACTTTATGGTATTTTCCTATCCCGCAAGCTACATCCAATATGCTTTTTGCATGTCCAGGGAAAATTTTTAAAAGTTTATGAGCAAAATCAATTTGGCTTGCCTCGTCCTTGAATCCCCGTTTCATATATTCCTTATCCCATTCAGGATTTCCATACTGGCAGCCCCTTTGTTTGTTTATTGTCATCATATTCATACCTCCACAGAGTAAATTATAGGTTTTCATGAAAAATACGGGCAACATAGTCCGTAGCATTTAGTATAAATTCCATTTCACTTTCGTAAGTCCTTATTTTATTTGATGAAATGTCTTGGCGTTCTTTGCCTTTATACCATGAATTTAATATTAAGTCCTTTTGCTTGTCAATTTCCGTCGCATAAAGAATACCCGGCAAGTCAATGCTTTTAGACTTAGCGAGGTAAAACCAAAAATCATTCCTACCCTCATAGGTCAAAGCTAACTCGATGTCTAATTTGTTACATTCTTGATGATGAATATTTCCATAACTTATTTCTTTTAATTCATCGGCATACTTTAACCTAAAGGGGTTCCACACATTTATAGTGTTATATATATCCCCTAACACATGAGTACAGTAGCCTACAATAAAGTCATGGTTTTCGGTGTTCTTATGTTTAGCAAAAAACTCTATTAGGTTACTTTCCCATTCATCAGTTTTAGTTATCAATCCCCATTGCTCATCCCCGGTAACTAAATGAGAAGTCTTTTTATATTCCGAAGTGTAGTTCGGTCTTTGATGCGCGGCATCTGGAGCAATGCTGCCCAAGTAAAATTGGGGTAAATTCTTTATATGGCTTGGGAATATTTTGAATACATGTTCCGAAATAATTAAATGGGTCATTGTAAAAGCCATGTGGTTTTCCTCCTAATCGTTTATTAACCAACCCACCCCCTGATATCACATTGGCATATGATATCAGGGGGTAACACTAAAATCTAATCCGCCCTAAATCATCCAGCGCGTCCCGGGGGACGTCTTTTTCTGTCAAAAACAAAAATACAGGGCTTGACGTATACGTTTCTTTGTCTTTGGCACTTGCGCTAACCCAAAAATCCATACCAAGCTGGATTTTGCTATTACTGTGGAATGAATTATATCTCCCCGGTATTTTGTTGCCGTGGAACATATAAAGTGTTTCGGCTCTTTTACTTTTGACAGTTATTGCATTTTCGAAAGAAGAGTTAGCTTCACTTCCCATGCGGAATTGATACTCCCTGCCCGGCTTGTCACACAGCTCTATGGTAATGTCCTTGTGGTCTTCGGCTATATTAAATACTGCCCCCACTCCCATTCCGATATTTTTATATTCCCCGGTTGTGTTCTCAAATTTAATGAATATACACATCATGGGTAAGCCCGGAAGGGTTACATAGTAAGATTTTAGCGCGGCACCTTTTAATGCCTCTTCTTCGTTTATGCTAATGGTTGTGCAAATACCCTGCCATATGTTGCCGTAGTTGTCTGTTACATTGGTAAATTCGGCAGATATTTTTTCTTTCAAAATAGCCGTATGATACATGTCTGGGGGGAAACAGACTATGCCGCCCATATTAGGGTTTTGCCAGCCAAGGGTCCTGTGTGGGTTTGGATGCTGATGCAGCAGCCATTCTTGTCCTTTAACATCAATAATTGAGTAACAGCCACTTCCATATGCAGGGTCTGCGCGGAAAGTAAGCCGCCCGTTTGATACCGCGTGTATCGTGCCGTCTTTTATAAACGACACATCGCCCTTGGGGAAGAATATCGCCCTGTCGAATGATTTCATGTAGCCAAGCATATTCATTTTTAGGTTTATAACCTCTGCGTAACCTGTTGCGTCTTTCACCGGTAATTCAAAAACATTAGACGCAGGGGAATCTCCGGGCTCATTTGTTTGCTGTTGCCGCTCAATTAAATTTCCTGCGGAAACTATTAATTCGCCTGCAAAATCCTCGGCCGTATTGTTTGTAACCTCCAGCTTAATTGCTTCGGCTGATACAAACGGATTGTATCCATTTATGCATAACTCAACCATATTTACGGGAATCTCAGCTTCCTTTTTATTAATTTTCATCGCGTAATTGCGGAAGTCGTTGTAGTTACTAAACATACCATGCACATAAATTACCGGCTTTGTTTCAAATATTTGCCCCTGCGCAAGTCCTCCCGGGTCTATTTCAAAACTGATATAACTATACATCAATTCCAATGGTTTGTAGTCGGAAGGCCATATAAAACCCATTGGGTTATTGGGGGAGTCTTGGTAAACCCAGTTTTCGTCAATGCCCGCCATGTCTCTGGGGCCTACGCCCCAGGCAATACCGGCAGATGTGGGGTTTGCCTGGTTTTGTACAATTTTACCTTTGTAGCTGAAAACGGCATACTGCTCAACGCCAAGCCCGTATGAATCCAACAATACCGCGTGACTAACTTCGCCGGAGCGGTTTTCGATACGGTTGGCACGGGTTACAATACCGGACGCGCAAAGGGTGTAAACTTGTGTTACAACCATGCCGGGGAATTTTTTTGAAGCAAATTCTGCTTCTATTATCATTTTCGTACCCTCTTGATATGTTTTAACAATGGGGTCTATCTGGCCAAATTCATCTTCATAAGGTTTACCAAATTGAGGAGCGTGTAAATTACCCCAATACCCTTGATTTATGTGGCTTATATTTGCCCGGCCGCTATTTTTATACAGTGCAATACTCCACGGGCCGCATGCAATATAGTGTCCGTAGTAATTTTCCCATGAAATAGTGCTGCTCAAATCCTTTGATAACATATCTAACCGCGCGGTAAAGTTAATTTCCCTGCCGTCGCTTAACACAGCAGTACCCGGCACTTGCAGTGTCACA
>WQTQ01000056.1 GCA_009786175.1 Bacillota bacterium
ACCCGCATTGTTCGCGCCTATTACGTCTTTTTCTTCGTCACCGACACATGCAATTTGGCTGGATGGTACATTCAGGGCTTCTTGCAAAAGCAGGAACCCTGTGGTATTGGGCTTTCTGTAGCCCACATCATTTGAGGTAAGGCAAATGTCGATGAATTTTTTTATGGAAGTGATGTCTTTTAGGGCATATTTGTTGTCCATTCCGTAGGCCACATCCGTTAACGCGCCAATTTTTATGCCTTTGCGTTTTAAGGATTGCAATACATATTCCGTATCTTCGAAACACACCGTGCTGCGTTGGAAATATCCGTAAAATGCTTCTTTGGTCCTTTGTAGATTTTCGTCGTTGATGTTAACCTGCCAGTTACTTAAAATTTCCGAAAAAATTGTGTCAGAGGTTACTTCATGTTCCCTGTAATTGACCCTGGTGTTGTACTTTGTAAGGATTTTTGTAGCGTTTTCGTCTGCTTCGCTTGTGTAGTCATGACTTAGCGCGGACAGTACTTGCTTAATTGCAGGCGAGTAAAGGGATTGCCAGTTTAGTGGGTTGTTGTAGTAAATTAATGTTTGCCCAATATCGAAGATAACTGCTTTTATATTCATGTACCTATCTCCAATCTGCCCAATGGGTTTCATCGTGTGGGGCCAGTATAAAGTATGGGAAACACCCGCCGCGTACACTTACATCGGTTATAAACATCCGCCGCTGTACACCGTTTGCGTCGGTAAAAGTAATACCGCCGCGTGGTATAAGGTAGTGGATAAATGCCACGTTAAGAACAACGGCATGGCTGGGCAGCAGCTCGTCTATGGTAAGCAGCTCTTCCCGCACAGTGAAAAACATGCCGTCATCGTCTTCGTCAAATAAAATAGATAAAAATGCAAAGTCGCGGAGCGGTTCGTCCGGCCAAAGAATTATGGTTCCATACCAATCCGTTTCCCACTGTTGGTAGGTAAATGTGTGGACGGTTTCAAAAGTGCTTAAAAATTCGTCATCAATATCCCTGCTTAAAATATTTAGCGGCGGGGTAGGGGGCGGCAATACATAATAGGCGGGATAAAGGCCGCAGCCGCATAGATCGGGAATAAATCTTTCTATGAACCGGTTTGCGGATTCTAATTGCTCAGTTATTTCCGCAACTTGCTGGCGCAGTGCCAGTCGTTCTGTGTCGTGATTGGCAATGGTGGTACTGTAATAATCTTTTGCTTGCCGCAGCTCATAAATAGTGGCGGCGTTGGCTTCGGCTTCCTGCTGTAAACCGGCGATAATGGTACCGTAATGTTGCACGACATGCTGCAATTCGTAAATCAGCCGGGATTGGGCTTCGATAGTTTCATTGTTGCTGCCGCACCCGCTTAGCAGTAATAACAGCAGTGGCAATAACCATAGGGCTGCCTGTAATTTGCGCGCCTTCATTGGCAAAGCTCCACTAATACCGGATAATGGTCGGATGTATACTTGCCTTCGCTGCCGTTTACCAGCACCTCGTAACTTTTTACATCATATTTCCCGTCCATCAAAAACAGATAGTCTATTGGGCTTTCCTCGCTTATGTTGCCGCCTGGGCGGTAGCCGTGAAATGTGCCGTGGGACATGGTCTGTATTGCGGCGTATTTTGCGTCTACAAGCCCATCGCCGGTCATAACTTTATAGGCGGCGGACTGCTCTGGTATGTTAAAATCTCCCGTAACAAAAGCGGGCGTGTCTTGCTTTAGCATCATGTCCCGTATTAATTTTGCCCCTTCGTACTGGGCGGCTTGGCTAACGTGGTCCAGGTGTGTATTAAAATGCACAAATTCTTTTTGGGTTTTATTGTCCAGAAATTTTGCGAAAGTACATATCCGTATACACGCGGCGTTCCAGCCAAATGACGGTGTGTCCGGCGTTTCAGACAGCCAGAAGTTGCCGCTTGTAAGCAAGGTGAAGCGGTCTTTTTTGTAGAAAATGGAAGCCCGTTCACCATCGTTTTCACCGTCTTCCCTGCCTACGCCCACACTGCCGTATTCGGGGAAATGCTCGACCAGATCCAGATACTGTTTGTGAGTCACTTCCTGAAAGCCGATTAAATCCGGGGCGTATTTTTTTACAAGGGGGACCAGGTTAACAACGCGTGCCTCCCATGCTTCCGTACCGGAATCGCACGCGCAGCGAATGTTAAAGCTCATAACCGTTAAACTCATGGGGTTTCCTCCGTTTTGAGAATTATCTCAATATTTGCGATTATTTCGTCGTAGCAAATTTTTGTAAAATCTGTAGTGTCTACCACCAGCTTTTTGCTGTTTATTTCAAAATGCTCTTGTGCATCGGGCAAGCTGTCGAAAAATTCCCGGGTCATTTCAAAGGATTTATGTGCCGGGTGGCTGGACATCTCGCGTTTTTTGTAACGTTCGTACAAAGCATCTCGGTCACCGGTAAAAATTACTGCAATGGCTTTGTACCCATATTTTTGTATGGCGTTATTGAAAAACACGGTGTCTTCCTGCTCAAAAAAGCTTTTCTCCAGGATAATGGGCAGGCCAGTTCTCATGCTGCTTCCGGCAATGTGCCGCATGAGTTCATAAGTGGCGGCACTTAGCTTTTGATTTTCCGCACGGTTGGTGAAGCCGATTGTATCGCTTAAGATTTCCTTTATATAATTTTTGCTGACGCACAGCACTTGAAGTTTTTCAGATAAATATTGAGAAAAGGTGGTCTTACCGGAGGCGGCAAGGCCTGTAATGAAGATGATGAAATTAGTTTTGTGAGTGTTCATAATATTTTGCACCTTGCCTTAATCTGAAGTATCCCGGTAAATCATCTCAACTATGCTGTTTGGGTTAATGTCTTTTGTTATTCCACTGGCGGAGTTGCCACGTAAAATAATTATTTTTGGCATGATTATACCTGAGTTTTGTTTTGCAAAGCCAGCCGTACATCCCCAACCGTGGCTTTTCCATAATGGAAAATGCTTGCGGCAAGAGCGGCGTCACAGCCGGTTTGTTTAAAGACTTCTACAATGTCTTCCACTTTTCCGCAGCCGCCACTGGCAATTACGGGTATGCTTACGTTTTCTACTAAGGCTTTGGTCATGGCAATGTCATAGCCGTTTTGGGTACCGTCGCCGTCCATGGATGTAAGAAGAATTTCCCCAGCACCAAGGGCTTGGCATTTTTTTGCCCACTCGATTAAATTAAGGCCCGTATCTTCCCGGCCGCCTTTGATGTAGACGTGATACTTGCTGCCATGCCGCTTTGCGTCTATCGCCGCTACAATACGGTTGCTGCCGAATTTATCCGCCGCGTCTTTTATCAGTTGCGGGTTGGCTACGGCGGCAGTGCTTACGGATACTTTTGACGCGCCGCAGGCAAACATTTTTTCAAAATCCTCAACGCAGCGAATGCCGCCGCCAACAATTATTGGCACGGTTAGTTCGCTTGCGGCGCGGCGTATTAAGTCGTAGAAAGCGTCGCGGTTTTCCGCGGTTATATCTAAAAAGACAATTTCATCTGCCCCTTGCTGCTGATAATTGCGGGAAATTTCTACCGGGTCGCCTACGTCCGTTATGTTTACGAAGTTAACGCCTTTTACAACTTTGCCGTTTTTTATGTCTAAACATGGGATGATGCGTCTTGTTTTCACAAAAATTCCACCTTTGTAATGGGGTCACATAATTTTCAGTTGGTCCCATTTTTGGACCAACTGAATTAATATTTGCTCAAAACCTTTTCCAAATCCACTCTGCCTTCGTAATACGCCTTGCCCACGATAACGGCGTAATAATCCCTTGCCCTTAGGATGTCTTCCTCGCAGGAAACACCGCCGGATACAACAAAGTTTATGCCTTTAATTTTCTCGTACATTTCCCAGTTTGGGGAGGTTAGGGAGCCGTCTTTTATAATGTCCGTGGTCACGATGTATTTTACGCCCATGGCTTTAAGGTTTTCGATAAATTCCAAATAATCTATGGTGCTGTCTTCCCGCCAGCCTGCGGTAGACATCATGCCGTTGCGCACATCTACGCCCACAACGATTTTTTCCGGGCCGTGCTTTGCAAGCATTTCCTTCACAAAGCCCGGGTCTTTTACGGCAATTGTACCAAGGATAACGCGGTCTATGCCTATTTCGTCCAGATACATGGCAACGGTTTTAGCATTGCGAATGCCGCCCCCAAGCTGTATGGGAATGCTTATTGCCCTGCGGATCTTGCGAATAGTTTCGATATTAGCCGTGTTTCCGTCCTTCGCGCCGTCTAAATCTACAACATGAAGGTACTTTGCCCCCATGTTTTGGAACCCGAGGGCGATTGCGGCCGGGTCGTTACCGTACACGGTTTTTTGTGCGTAATCCCCTTGAAAAAGGCGCACGGCTTCGCCGTTTTGCAAGTCGATTGCCGGTATGATAAGCACTTACAAAACCCCCTTCGTAGAGGACACACC
>WQTQ01000057.1 GCA_009786175.1 Bacillota bacterium
CCATTGCTCGTCTGTTATTTCATATTTTTCTGTCGCCATTTTCATCACCACTCGGAGTTTAACAGATTTTGTGCAATTTTGCAATTATCGGATAGACCCTAAATTGTCGGATACGAAATTACGCATTCGTAATTCTCTTAAGAATCTCATCTGTAACATCCGCAAGTTCTCTTAGCTTTGCAACAATCTTACTACGTTTTCCAATATCTTGCAAGGCTTCCAGCGTTACATTAAACCCGCCGCCCAGGCCTTCCAGGTCTTGGCCGTTTTGGTTGCTCCACATGACGGCGGTTTTTTTATACAACTTGCTTACATCTTCCAAATAAGCCATGTCCGGGTTAAGCTCTTGGGCGAGCTTTAAAAAATTGTGACAGCAACTGCCGTTGGTGGCCAGAACGCAAATAAAATTGGTGTACATGCCCCACCCATCAAATTCTTCCGGTGTAATATTTTCAAACCAGCCGCTTTCGATTGCGTTTGCCCATTCCCTAAAAGCTTCTGCCCCATAACTGAAAGTATCCGTTTTATGCGTTAGCAGAGACGGCAGGGCCTGTATTGCTTCCCGGTAAAGGTTTGCAAGGTTTGGGCTGTGGGTTTTCTCGCCCACAAACACCCAGCCGCCCCTTTCTCCGTTTCCGCCGGAATCTGTGCTGTAGCCTGTGGCATCCTCAAAGGAAACGCGCTCCGGTTCATTTTTGTTGCCTGTGATGTACAGCAAAGTTTTGCCGTATTCCTCGTAGCCAACAAAAACTCCGCAAATAGCCACGGGTGCGTCGCCCCAGGCGATAACCGGTACCCCTTTGTCGATGTAAGATATTAGAGTTTGGCGGTACATTTCTTTATTTTTGGTCAAGTCCCGCCCAAGTACATAGGTGGATGCGTAGCCGCATTTTTTAAACAAACCCTCCACAAAGGCCGCGTCCCCTTCATAAATGCGGATAGAGCTTAGCGCGTCGCCGCTGTATTGGCGGCTGTATGGGTAGAATTGTGTAAAAACATCCCCGGATATGCCTGCAAAAAACCAATAATCATAATCCGCTTCCCCCAGGCACTCCATTACATAACGGGCGCAGCCGTTAAACCAATAATTTTCGCCGTACTCGTCGGTTACCAGCCGGTGGATGTTGGTGATGATGTTATTACTTTGCCTTGTTGCCATGGTTAGCACCCCTTCTTTGATTAGTTTACTTTTTGGCTGTGCAGCCAGTTGCGAAACCCGAATAGAGCGGAAATATTTCATACCTTGCCCGTTCGAGCCGATAATAATTGGTTTGGCGGTTTCCATAGTCAAATCCATGGCCATGTACGGGAAGTTGGTACTGCAATAGCGGATTTCATCATTTATAATGCAGGCTAGGTGCTTTGGGCCTACAATCCATGTAAGTTGGTTGTAACCTTGTATAATTCCCCCGCGTTTTGGGAAGTAGAAATAATCCCGGAAAATTGGCTGGTGAAAGCATATAGCTTCCCGGGACAGCTGTGGGTCTGCGTTGTTGTTCATGTTAATGCCAAATATGCCAACATGGTTTTTGCCGTGATGCCCATGGTACAGCCGTATGCTGCCCTCCGCAGAGCCTTGGCCAAAACGTTCACTTTTCTCATCAAGCCTAAATTCAAGGTCTATCCGGAAAGGCAATTTTACCTCCACGCCTGTGGATAACACCCGTGTGCTAATCCAGCCCGTGTATTCTACTTCCCCTGTATCCAACACTTTGTAATGTGGGTTGTTGATTGGAATCAGCTTGTCCAGTTGTACATTAGCTTCCCACAAAATAGGGTTTTGCTTCTCTATTTCAGAAATGACTGTTTCGCCGGGCGGGATTTCCTCCGGGTTGTGGAATAAGGCAGGGTCCGCAAGGCGTTTTTTTACCGGCACCATAATGGATATTAATGCCCGCTGTCCGTCCGGGGAAATTAAATTTTCTATTAAAGCGCGGAAACGCTCGCCCAAGTCTTCGTCCAAGTATACATGTGCCGCCGCGAACAGCCCCCCTGCAAAGTTGTAATCCGTATATGTGCTTGTGTTTACAAAATCCTCCGGTATTTGAAGAACTGTCACATCCCCGGCGGTGTCTTGGTATTCAAATTGCCGGTGAGTGCCGGGCATACCCATAGGTACATTATTGGCTTGTACCCATTGCCAAAAGCCTTCTGTATCCGAAATTTGCGGGTTTTCCTTTAAGCAGGAAGACAGTACCCGCATGGCAGGCAGGTGCAGGATAATTGGCTGAACAGGTGCGGTAAGTTTGCCGGATATGGCAGATAGTTCCCCATAATCTGTTGGTTTGCGGTGTTCCAATTGTTCCAGTTGCTTTTCCATGCCTTCATATAAAATTGGCAGCGCGGATATTTTTGTTACGCCTTTTTGCAGCATTACCTGTAAAAATTCGTTAACTATTTTGCGAAGCTCCCCAAGGCGTTTACTTCGTCGTCTATACTTTGGATGCGATTTACAAATGTTTGCACAACTGTGTCCATGGTTTCGCTTTCGTAAATGCGGATTATGTCTTTGATGGGAATCAGCATTTCTCGCAGCACCATTATTTGTTTCAGCCGCTCGATACTTGCGTTATCGTAGTAGCGGTATTTGTCAAAGGGAATGCGGACACTTTGTATAAGGCCAACTTGCTCGTAATACCGCAAACTGCGGGAAGATATGTCAAACCTTGTAACCAGGTCTGTAATTTTTGTCAGGCTCATGGCAAGCCTCCTTCATGACAAAATATGTTTACATCTTACCACTTGACCGTAGGTCAAGGTCAATAGGAAAAATAAAATGTTGTAATACCCACTTTGCTGAACTATAATGTAGGAAAATTTTGCTATAGGAAAGGGATGGCAGCCATGAAAACACCGGTTGTAGGTGCGCATTTGCGCCTGAAAGACACAGAATCTACAGATTCGTTAGTACGTTACATCAAGGAAGGCCTTGGGCCTTTGGGGGTAAATTTTTTAGTATTGGAGTTTAACCCCGGTTACAATTTCAAATGCTTTCCGGAATTGGCCAGTGGTACCTTTGGCAGGGAAGATGCCCAAAAAGTAGCCGCCGCCGCAAAAGAAGCCGGTATCCGTATCGCGCCGCTGTTCATGTGCCTGGGGCACCAGGGCTGGAGATACGAGAAAAACCCGCTGCTTACACACTATCCGGAATTTGACGAAACCCCCGACGTTAAAGAAGGTAAAAAAACGCCGGACACTGTGGCGGGCAAAGTAATTCTTAACACACCGGACGGCATTTTCTACTGCCATAGCTGGTGTGCATCCAATGACGATGTGTACAAATATGTATTCCCAATGATGGACGAAATTATGGAGGACTTTGGGGCCGACTGCCTGCACGTTGGTATGGACGAAGTATTTTCTATCGCGGAAGATTGCTGCCCCCGCTGCGTAGGCAAGGGTAGGGCAGATTTATTTGCTCGCACAATAAACATCCTTCACGACCATATCGTAAAAGAAAAAGGCTGGCAGATGATGATGTGGTCCGACAGGCTAAACAACGCAAAAGAGCTTGGCTACCACGCCTGGGAAGGCGACATGCTGGGCATGTGGCGCGCCGCGGACATGATACCCACAGATATAATTTTGGCGGACTGGCACTACGACATGAACGAAAGAGGCTTCCCCGGCTTTGAAGTGTTAATGGAAAAAGGCTTTACTGTACTGCCCGCCGGTTGGCGCGACTTAAAACAGACAAAGTTCCTGCTAAGCGAAGCGCGGAAATACGCAGACATTGCCAAAGAGAAAAACTTGCCCGGCTCTATTGCCGGTATGATGATTACCTGCTGGAGTGAAGCTTCCGGCGAGTACCTTGACGGTTTGAATGAGCATGTAAAAGCGCGGCTTCAAGATGAAGAGAATAAGGATGCCCGCGGCATAGCGTCTTCGCTGGTGTATGTGGCGGATGAATTGAAGTAGGGTGGATGTCGGTAATGGTGTACCCCCTGATATCACGTTTGTGACGTGATATCAGGGGGTAGTTTTTTCATCACTGCGAATTATTCCAAAAATTGTCATAGATAATATGTGTTCTACTCATTGACTTGATGTGACACAACATGTATCATTAAAGAAAAACACCAGGCATTTTGTGGCAAATTTGCTGATATTTGCGAAAACACTATCAAAAGCCTGCAATCGGAGGAAATATTGTGATAAGAAAAGCCACCCGTATCTTCAAGAAGTTTGTAGTACTCGTCTTAATTGTGACAATGACCATACCATCAGTAGTACTTGGGGTAGATTACCCGCAATTATGGGACAATTCACCGTGGGATAACTTGCCCGAGATTGAACCGTTTTATTTCGACCCTGCGATGATAAGCAAAATGGATCATTTTGCAGATGAGGATTCACTTATCGAATTGGATTATTTGGATATTAATGACGGGTTGGACCCGGCACTAATAGAACAAATCCTTAATGAGCAGGCGAACGCCTGGTTACAAG
>WQTQ01000058.1 GCA_009786175.1 Bacillota bacterium
CATTCCCCTCACAGAGAACACGGAGAGAGGGAAAGGGGGGTTTTCCTCTGTGACCTCTTTGCCTCTGTGAGGGATAAATCCTTAAGTTGTTGACATTACTGCTATCAGGGGGTATAAAGCGCGCTGCCCGCGCGAAACCCACAAAAAAGGAGAAAAGCATGATCACAAACAAATTATTCCCGGACGTAATGCCGGAATTTACAATTGAAAAAATTGATGAGAAGCCATTTAGCATTAAATTTGAAGAAGTCTCGGGCTTTTTCATAATCCCGAAAGTTGGCGAGAAAACAAGCTTCGCCTTTTACGACGACCCGGACAGAAAGTTTTCCGGCATGCACATGCTAACCTGTATCCGTGAAGCGGAAATACATGGCATTCCTTGCGTTCAAGTAGAGATGGAATATGACACCACAGAAGAAATATCCACCAATTTTATACGAATGACAGAAACCCATATTTCGTATGTGGCGCAAATGTACAAAAAAGATAACATATTCTACTTCGGTTCATTTTACGATGACGAATTTTTATCACGCCTGGGGGCAGGCGAAAACAACATCGGCAGGGAAATTGACCAGAAGGCCAGAGGTGTAGCGGTACTAAACGATGACGGCACATTTACCGTATCCAAAGAGAAATGCCCCGACATTTTTGGCAGGTACAAGGTACAAATTGGCCCACATGTCTACGATACGGTTGCAATTATAGAGATTGTGGACGGAAGAATGTCAATCCAGTACGTAGACCAAAATGGCCGCACAGTATTTTTCAGGCGGTATAACCGCTTTGACTGGAAGCTGGACCGCTACAAGGCACTTTGGACAGAAAAACTGCCCAACAGCGAAGTGCTGCTTATAAACGAAGAAAAATATGTACACTGGTACGATTGCATAAGCGATTACGTACTAAAATAGGAGATGATACGCCATGAATTTCGATTTTGACCAATGCAAATCTACCACCCTTGCCTACTACGACAATTGGCTTGGTATCCCCGGCTGCCTTGCAAGCGACAAAGGCAGCCAACAAATTTATACGACAGAGCGCAACAAAACACAAGTGGGGTATTCCCACCAAATGGATATGTATATCTGGGTAGAGCCGGGCCGCGTAATTATATCTTACGGTGACGGGGTTAAGTCAAAAATCCCGGCACTTGCAAACAAATTAACAGGCACCGTTACGAAAATTTCCGCCGTCTTGGAAGACTCCTTCGGCAAACTACCGACTCATGCCGTTAAATATGTCTACCAAGGGCTTCCCACGGCAAAGCAACCGGAAATAGAGCCCAAAACACTAACCTCCGCAGATTACAGCGATTATAAACGCTTTTTTCTATCCTGTTTCCCACCAAATGAAGACAGCCAAGACGACACCGCCTGGCTTCAGGAATATTTTGAAGAGATAGTACGCTTAAATTTTTGCGTCGGTGTATACACAGGCGGGCTGTTGGCAAGCTGCACAGACGCACCGTCCATGCCATACTTACCGGATAAAGTCCAGGAGATTGGAATAAATACGTTAAAACCTTACCGGGGCCGCGGTTATGCAGGTATCGTTTGCCGCAAAGCCGCGGAAAACATTATCAAAAGCGGAAGATATCCAATTTGGTCACATGGTTACGGGAATGTTGGGTCCCGGCGGCTGGCTGAAAGTATAGGTTTTGTGAAACTGGCCGATGTATTGATGTTGACTTTATAGTCCTGCTCTATCTTCACGTATTACAATCAGACAAGCAACTCAAGATGAAGTATCAGCCTGGCTTGAAAAAGATTCTTACATGAACAATGTGGTTGAATAATGGCTATTGTGATACAATTTTGAAGCCCAGAGAGCATCAGCTGTCCGGGCTTTAAAATATGCTTGACATTGACGTCACGTCAACTGATATACTTGTAGAAAATTTATATACCGCGCATGGAGGAGAAAAATGTTAAAAAGAACAATGGAAGATGTAATTAATGAAGTTTTCACGGGTGATTTACAAAGGAATGCTTTAGATTTAGCTGCCTACTTAAAGGAAAATCAATGTTCCGCTGAAGACCCCGGAAATCATATGTGGGATGCCAAATATAAAGATGAAGTCGTATGCTTTATCCATTTTGTGGTGCCTGAATATAATCCCGAATATAACTCGGAAGTCAAAGAAAACGAAAGAAACTTACTCATTTACTCTGACTTAGAACAGGGCACTTGGGTTAATTGGACTGACAGCGAAAAAAATGATGAAATTGTAGCTTATCCTGTGGATGAACGTATCAAAAAAATCGCATGGTCAAATTTGCGTACATGTACCGAAGAATGTAGCGGACCATGTAAACCAGGAATGTCTAAAAGAGTTCTTGGAAAAACCTTTAATAACCTTTGTTTTTCAGCGTTGATGTTTAGTAGCTTGGATAAAGAAACATTGGAATGTGTAAAAAGAATGATTGACGCAAAAATAAGCGATATTGTAAAGAAATCGCAAAAATAAGCATGCCTAGGAGCAACTTTCTAGAAATAATCCTTGCGAGTTAGATACAATTTAAGGAAAGGTCAGTAGTGGCGGTTTAGAGGTGTGCAAGCGGTGAGGGGGTGCATAGGCAAGAAAAAAGCCCGTGATTGTGGGCTTTTTCGAGTATTGCTCATTCTTGACAACATGATCGCTACGGCGTTTTGCTTATACACCAACGGGATTTATATTTGCATTTTCAAGCTTGCCTACGCAATCTACAAACCGCATATCATCTCTAATTAACGCATAATCATCACGTTCGCCGCTATTTAATGCCGCCAAAAGTGACTTTACGGCATTAGGACGCAACTCCGGCTTATCGTTCCAAACAAGTTTTCCGGTAAAGGGGAGCGTAACGGGCATTGCATCAGCGTCACGTAAAGCATATTCAATGGCCTTTTCAAAATTAACCAACGCTTCTTCTTTGCTGTTTAGCCGTGAATAGGCATATGCAACATTTTCATACGCATAGCTGATATTACCATCAAGAAATGATTGCATATCGTTTGTAACCAGCTTAAACAGCGAAATCAACCAGTTGTTAATTTCTATCACCTTTTCAGGTGTGTCATAATAAATTTGCGTAGACCATGATACAGCACCTTCAATATCCATCAATGAGTTGTGCAAACAGCGTTTAATCAGCTTCTCTGCGGTGGTTAAATCGCCTTTTTTAATATGAATCATGTATTCCGCATTGGCGATATTCACTTGTTCACTCGGTTTCAAACGATTGATGATTGCAAGTTCTTCGTCATACTGCTTTTTCGCAGTATACGTCATGCTTAAAATGTATTGCGCATCCTCATACTCGTTGCGGCTAAGTGAATTGTCCGGCATAGAAAGGAGTATTTTTTCCGCATCCGAAATAAGTTTCTTGTGCCTTTCATTGTCATATCTGCCATGTGTTGCGTAAACTTGCAAACGTGCAAAAGCGATTTTCAATTTATTATTATTGGGGTATCTTGCCAAGATGCCGCTTAAATATTCTACGGCTTCTTTGGATTTTCGTTCAAAATACAGCTTCATAGCTGTGTCGATATATGCTTCGATAGTTAATTCCGCCGCCATATCGTATCCAAGCAAATAATCTACCGACACTTTGAAAAATTCCGCAATCTTTGGTAACAATTCAATATCGGGATAAGCAACCCCCGTTTCCCACTTTGATACCGCCGCAACAGAAACGCCGAACGAGTTTGATAGCTGTTCCTGCGTTAAGTTCATCGCTTTTCGGAACTCACAAATATTCGCACCTATTTTCATTTCATAACCTCCCAAAATTTTATTATCGCAAGCTTGCAATAACATTGTATTAAGAAGTGATAAAGAAAACAATGGAATAATTTTCGATTTAGTGTAGCAACATTCAACTATTGGTTGAATGTTGTTTGATAAAACAAAACTGTATAATATAGATTTCCCAACGCTTCGCACACAGAGCCAAAGTGAAAAATCTAACGCGCAAACCAATTCTACCATAGCAAGCCGTCCTGCTTGGCAAGTTCGTTAATGTGAAGGTCTTTTGCAAATGAGCGTCGCCCTTAAATTTGACATTGGTCAGAATGCTTTTGATTGTGGCGGAATTCCACTTCGGTTTGCCGCCGGGGGAAGGAATGCCTTGGCTTGTTAAATGTTTGGCAATGGCATGTAGAAAGACGACTTCCACATTGTATCAATAACTTGAACTTTCTAGAGTATTACATTACTGGCATCCACCATTGTCTGCAGCTGCTCCAGGTTCCGTACACCGGTGATGGGTATCGCATCAAAGGGAAGGCTGAAGAAATAAGCCAGCGACAACTGGTGGATGTCAATATTCATTTCTGCGGACATACCGGCTAGTTTTTTGTAAGTAATCATGTTTCGAGTGGTGAGATAATCCGGGCTAACTTTCTGTGACAGCCGCTGTTTTTCTTCCGGGGATATATTTCCCATGTGGTCAATTTGCGGGTTCATTTGGTGGATTTTA
>WQTQ01000059.1 GCA_009786175.1 Bacillota bacterium
GCGTAAACCCTGCAAACAGCCCGTCTACCCAGTCAATTATCCGTTGGTTGTTCATGTGTGTTATTCCTCCATCCATAAATTTTGTCCATAATAAACTTGGTTGTTTCCCAGTTTTGTATACTTTCGTCCAGGCAGTTGTAGCCGTTTGCGGTTAGGGTGTAATATTTCCTGCGGCCGCCCTGGCTTTCGTCCCCCCAATAAGCACTTATTAGCTTTTCTGACTCTAGCCGTCTAAGCCCGGAGTACAGTGTAGCTTCTTTTATCTGCCAGTGTTCGTCTGTAATTTGTGCTATGGTTTTGCTTATGCTGTAGCCGTAGCAATCCCCAAGGGATATGACCTTTAGCAAAATATCATCCACATAGCGGCTGATTAAATTAGGACCGCTCAATAGAATCCCTCCTTTAGTGCATAATACTGTGTGACGTATAGTAGTGTATGACAAATATGTATTGTTGTCAAGCAGTTTTTTTCCGAAGGAAAATAAACATTTTTTCCGAAGGAAAAATCCAACTGGTAAGAAAATCTGACCACTTGAAATTACAAAGGCGCGTCCGGTGGCCGCGCCATACAAGTCATTTTTTAGCTTTGCTCAATATACTCTCTACAGATTTCTCGCTTGGGCGGTTATACCTGCGCATTGTAAACAAGCAATCCTTATCACCTTGCCGTACAATGTTAATGCCCTCTTCGCACCCAAGGCTTGCAGCCATGCCCAATTCCTCAATAATTTTTCGGGAGCCTTTGCCGACTACCCCCAGCGGATACACAAATGTGTTTGGCGTCCACCCCAGGTGGGCTTCGCAGGCATCTTGCAACTTTGTTAAATCTGCCGTAAGGCGCGAACGGTAAGCTTCCGTGTTTTCGCCTCTTTTTCTGCCGCTGCCGCCCCTGCCGTGGACATTGTATCCGTGGCTTTGTATTTCAAAAAGGCCGGACTCGTGTAATTCCTTTATTTGCTGCCATGTCATGTTCGGGAATTTGCCCTTGGGGTTGTCGCACATGGCGTTAGTGTAGCGGTCTGTAACTTCGCCGACAATGGCCAGTACGGCTTTCATATTATATTTTTGCAACAGCGGAAACAGATATGTGTAATCGCTGGTGTTTCCATCGTCAAAGGTTAGTACAATTGGTTTATCTGGCAGTCTTTTACCCCGTTCTACAAAGTTGATTAAGTCTTGCATTACAACGGTGGTGTAACCGTTTTCTTTCATGTATATCAAGTCTTTTTCAACTTCCGCGGGTGTAACGCCGTATTTACCAACGTACTTTGGCCGCTCGGTTATCAAGTGATACATAATAATCGGCACCTCCACCTCTTTTTCCCGGAAGAAAAATACCTGAGTGTCGTCTAACTCTTGGGCTTGGGCAGTGTATGCTCCGATGGAGGTGAAAGCAATTATCAGAAACATTATAACCGTCAGATATTTAATCATTTTACAAGCACTCCGTTCCTTTATTAAAATGCCCGGCGAAATAATAAAATATACAATTACATAAGTATTGGCATATCCTCATTTTCCAAGTACAATGTGTACAATATAAAACAGGGAGATGATAAAATGTCTTGTGCAGTATTTATTAATTTTGACGGGGATTGCCGTAGCGCGGTAGAATTTTATGCAAAAGTGTTTAAACAGGAGTTTCCGCAGGTTCTAACTTATGGGGGTACCCCTGGGGCAGGGAAGGGGAACGACGCGGACAAAGACAGAATATTGTACACATCCTTGCAGGTAATGGATTGCAACCTGATGTTTTCAGACTGCCCTTCCGGCTTTGCGCATGTCAAGGGCAATAATATTGCTATAAGCTTAGGCTTTACATGTGAAGACGAGGCCCGCCGTGTTTATGCGGAACTTAGCGACGGCGGAACTGTCCACATGCCACTTGGTCAAACATTTTTCAGCAAGCTGTTTGGCATGTTTAGGGATAAATACGGTATTTCTTGGCAAGTTAGCCTGCAATAGGAGGATACAAAATGCAATACAGAATTTTGGGCAAAACAGGACTAAAAGTAAGCCTTTTGGGCATGGGTTGTATGCGCTTGCCTTTTATCGGCAATGACGGAAATAATGGCGTGGACGTTCCCGCCGCCATTGAATTAATTCAATACGCCGCAAATAATGGAATCAACTATTTTGACACGGCATTTGGCTACCATGGCGGCGAAAGCGAATCTTACCTGGGCCAAGCCCTGGAACATATGCGTAAAGACGTAATTTACGTAACCAAGCAGCCATTTTGGGAAATGCACGACGATGCCACTATCCGCCGCAACCTGGAAAACACACTAAAAAAACTCCGCACAGATTACATCGACGTATACTTACTGCACCGCATAATGCCTGCATCCTGGGGGGCTATTCAGCAACGGGAAGTTTTCCGCCACTTGGATAATTTTAAGCGGGAAGGGCTTGTCAGGCACGTGGGTTTTTCTTACCATGGGGATTATGAAACTTTTAAAGACGTAGTGGCAAAATATCCTTGGGAAATGGCAAAAGTCCAGCACAACATGCTGGATATTAAGCGGGAAGTTACCCCGGCGGGCATACAACTTGCTGGGGAATTGGGCCTTGGTATAGCTATAATGGAGCCGCTGCGGGGCGGCGGCTTGGCACACGCGCCACGGGTTGTAAGGGAAGTATACGATAACGCCCACATTCAGCGCGCCCCGGCAGAATGGGCGTTCCGCTACCTGGCAAACATACCGGAGATTTCGGTTATAACAAGCGGAATGTCAAATTTACAGCAACTAAAGCAAAATATCGCGCTGTTCTCCCAGCCGGACATGGTGGCTGGCGCGTTAACGGGTGAGGAAAGTCAAGTAATAACCTGCGCCCGTAAAGCCTACGAATCCATAGTAACAATCCCATGCACCACCTGTAATTACTGCATCCCGTGCCCTGCAGGGGTACAAATACCAAATATATTTGGCCTGTACAACGATGCCCACCGCTTCGAGCATTTTGATCAGCCTCGTCGTGCCTACTGGTTTGCCAAAAACGCCAGAGGCGACGCAACCCAATGTACAGAATGCGGCTTGTGCCTGGAAAAATGCCCGCAGAAAATAAATATCGTAGAGCAGTTGAAAGTCGCCCACGCAGTACTGGATGGCTGGAAGGAATAGGCGGAATGGATGAAAATATCAACGTATGCTGGCTTGGTAACGCGGGTTGGCGAATACGGTCAGGTGCGGTAAATTTACTTATCGACCCGGATTTGGAAAGCAGCCTATACCGTATTTCCCTTCAAGGTATCCCGGAAGACTGCGTACTAAGCACGGACGCGGTGCTGATTACCCACGAGCACGGCGATCATTTTAATATTCCAACTGCAAAGCGGCTGGTAAAGGAATCGGATTGCCGTTTTGTGCTGCCCGCAAGCTGCTTACACGCCGCGCAAAAAGCGGAAATACCGTCCAATCGAATTATTGTGGCCCATCACCACAAGCCAATTAGTTTGTTTGGTGAGAGTTTTTGGGTTACGCCCGTACCGGCCATTCACGGGCATATTTTAGGCAGCATATACAAGCACTACAACACAGCAGATTGCGGCTACCTGATAACTATTGACGAGTGGAAACTATTCCACCCTGGGGATTCCGTGCTTTTGGAAGAACATCTGGAACTCCCGCAGCTTGATATTCTTATGGTGTCACCAACGGAACACAATATGCACGTGCGGCAGGCCAAGGTTTTAATCGAAAAAACCAACCCGCGCTACATTTTCCCCCAGCACAGGGATACTTACCACATAGACGAGAATAATTATTTTTGGACCCGCGCCTATGATAAGGAACTGTACGAAGCGTTGCAGGACAAGCATAAAAAGAATTTTTACACACTAAAACAAGGGGAATGGTTTACATGCCGATAATCCTACCAAAGCCAGGCACATTCGAGCTGGAAGAAAAAAAATCCCGTTTTATTGGCTATTGCAAGTCCGTTAACAACGAGACAGAAGCCAAGGCCGTAATAGCGGAAATCCGCGCCGCAAACCCCAAGGCGGCACATAATGTGTTCGCCTATTCCACATTGGACGACAACATAATCCGCATGAGCGATGACGGCGAGCCAAGCGGTTCCGCAGGAGTGCCGGTACTAAACGTGTTCCAAAAAACCGGCGTGATAAATTACGTATGCGTTGTTACGCGCTACTGGGGCGGCACATTGCTTGGGGCAGGGGGCTTGGTAAGGGCCTACTCCAAAGCCGCCAAAGGGGCCCTGGACGACGCGGGCCCCCAAGAGCAAATTACTACAAAGCTGTACAAAGTAACCTGCGCTTACAACCGCTTCGACCAAGTGAAGTACAACTTTGAAAAGCAGGAAATCCCCGTTTTACACACAGATTTTACTACCCATTGCGAGTTAACCGTGGAAGTAACAGAGTTCCGGGAAGCGAAGTTTTTGGAAAGCGAAATTTATACGGCGGAAGTTTTAAAAATATCCAAGCACGGGGTAAAGACGTGGTAAATTTCCCA
>WQTQ01000060.1 GCA_009786175.1 Bacillota bacterium
TCTTTTCCGAGCCAAGAAATCTATTCGCCTTTTCTTTTGCCTTATTGAAATCAACCAGCATATAAAAGCCCCTCCAAGTATTCCCTGATTTCTGCTGCTACATAAGGGGCTAACTTACCCATGACTTCGCATTGCTTGATTGTAAAATACATATTTTCACACCAAAAGACTTCCAAATCAAGGTGTGCCGATTTTGTTTTTTGAGCATTTCCCCAGAAGATTATGAAATCAATTGGATTAATCGTAATTTAACGATTATTGATTTTGAAACCAGAGTACGTGTTGTATATGATGAACACGGAAATAGGCAGGAAGATTTTTTAGGTTGTGATATCTATAACTACATTATCTTCGACATCCCAAATGATGAGTCCGACGAACAGTTTCTTCCTTTTTTCGATTCAGGTATCAGAAATACATTCGTACCTTTTTTATCTACGCCACAGCCTACTGGCACACTTGTTGGTGGTAGTTCTTTTAGGCCAAATGCAAGTCATAGATATATTGGGCTATGGGTAGTTGGTTTACCAGTTGGCATGACTAATATTGACGTGTTCTTTACTAATGCAGCAGGAGACGACAGAATCATTTTTTGGGGTGCCCCCTTATTTTCAATGGTACGACACCGCCATAGACATTCTACTCATTTGTATAGTGCAAGGGTTAGTACACGAACAAGGTCAGGTAATGCTAATCTAAGATTCCTCTCTGGAAATCCAGTTACAATAACCCTTAATGCAAGTGGCGGTTCTGTTAGTCCAGGAAGCATCATAAGATTTTCAGGGATGCCAATTGGAGAACTCCCAATACCAACAAGAACAGGACGTGGTTTTGTTGGTTGGTTTAATACAACAGCCGCGGTTGGCGGGACAAGATTTCATGCTGGAACCTTTGCTCCTCAAAGCAATACAACTCTGACTGCGAGATGGCATGAGCCTAGTCGCCATCAAGGTTGGTGGTGGTACCGAACTGGAACTACTACTGCTATTCCATTAGGGGCATTTACAATTAATTCAAGTTTAGGCGCAGTATGGCGAACATCAATGAACACTGGCATGACACGTTGGAATAGTAGTGCCGCACCAGTCAGTTTTAATAACAACTTTACAACCAATAGAGTTATTGCTGAACCGAGAACAGTTGGTTGGTTTGGGTTGTTAGACCCTAGGGCTGCAACTGGAAGGAATTTAACAAGATTTGATCTTATCTTAAATTCTAGGACAATTACTGCACATGCGGAAAGTAATAATTTCACACTGGGTAATGTTATAACCAGTGTTATGGCCCACGAACTTGCTCATATCATAGGTTTAGTTGATAATCCTGTTGGAGGTGGAACCAGCAGTCTTATGAGTCATTACAGAAACAGAAATACGGTAACTGGGCCAACAGCTTTTGACATTACAAGTGTTCGGATGTTGTACGATTAATTTACCTCTGCAAAATTTTTCAACATTTTCTTAAAACTTGATGTATACTTAGATATATCAAAATACTTTAAAGGAGCAGTGCTTTATGAAAAAAGTCACTTTGTTAATAGTAATAGCGACAATTCTAATATTATCGGCATGTAACTACGATAATCAGACAGCTGATAATGAAGCCGAAGATGAAATAGTTACTGAATATTTTTTCGGAGGTGACCTTTGGATATTTGAAAATATTGGTCAATTAAATTCTCAAACGACGGATGTTGTTAGAGCAGTAATATCAAACAGCAGAGTGGAGCCAATAAATACCTTGTTAGGAACCCCTTGTCCTGATGATGATATGGAGCGTTTCTATATTACTCACACTGTTTATCAGCTCAATGTTTTAGAAGTATTTAAGGGAAACTCGTCGGTCGGAGATGTGCTGGAAATTATGCAACTAGGTGGACTCTACAATAATAGGGAACTAATATATCCTTACCAACTGTCAATGAATAGTGGTGATGAGTTCATCTTATTTTTACAGTGCTTTGAGGAATATGGTTTTGGACATTTGCCTATGTCAATAGTTGGTTCTCACCAAGGAGTATTTTATTCATTATCTTCACGAGCTACACAAACGAATGACATATTTGAAAGTATTGCGGAAGCATATTTCGAAAACCATCTTAATCCAAACGAAACACTGGAAAACGTTTCTCCAAATATTAGTCTAACGCTAACCATAGGGGATTTGATGCAAATTCGACATGACTCGGGTTTGGAATAAACTTTAATCTGTTTAGCCCTTTCATGACAAACATTTCACTATTTACTACGTAAGCCCAAATGTTCCCATATGTGTGATTATTGATATTATGTACTAAAAAAGGGGCTGTTGCAAAACTATGAAAATAGTTAGCGACAGCCTTTTTTGTAAGAATGCCAGAAAAGTCAGCCCCACCAAAGAAAGACCAAAACAATAGAGTTCACAAATATTTATTAAGCCCACAAGAAAAGCGCATGACAAAAAAGCCCTCGTCCTATTTTTTTACGGAGGAAAAAGTTAAGCAGTTTTGATTTGTTGAAGCGGCTTGCCGCAGCGTTCATTTTGGATTTTTGTGTGTAACTTATTAATGTTGAATCCGAAACACAGTAACAACAATTCGGTCATGATATTGGGTTTTGGTGACGGTATGATTGTTATCGAAAACCTTACCCCCATACTCCCCCCAAAAGAGCGGGAGCGGCGCAAACGTGAAATTGAAAAACGTTTGTATGATGTGTTCAGTAAATATACACAAGCCAATAAAACGAACAAAAATCCTAATCGACAACATTGTGATAAGGGGCTAAAAATGATATAATTTACTTGTAGGTTAGCTCCTATTTTCCATTGAAAAGGAGCTAATATTATGAATAACAGAATAGATGCCATTTACGCAAGACAATCTGTAGACAAGCAAGACAGTATCAGCATTGAAAGTCAAATGGATTTTTGCAAATACGAATTGAAAGGCGGTAATTGCAAAGAGTACACAGACAAAGGATACTCCGGTAAGAATACTGACAGGCCACAGTTTCAACAGTTGGTGCGGGATATTGAGCAGGGTTTAATCCAAAGGGTTATTGTTTACAAACTCGACAGGATAAGCCGCTCCATCATAGATTTTGCAAATATGATGGAACTGTTCCAACGCTACAATGTGGAGTTTGTATCATCAACAGAAAAGTTTGATACCTCAACACCAATGGGCCGGGCAATGCTTAATATCTGTATCGTTTTTGCCCAATTGGAAAGGGAAACTATCCAGAAGCGGGTAACGGATGCTTACTACTCCCGGTGTCAAAAAGGTTTCCACATGAGCGGTAAGGCTCCCTATGGCTTCACGTTGGAGCCAACTATCCTAGATGGTATACGCACGAAAATGATGGTAGCCGACCCGGAAGCGGCAGAGCGTGTCAAGCTGATGTTTGAAATGTATGCGGAGCCGGACATATCCTTTGGTGACATTACCCGGCACTTTGCGGAACAGGGCATTGACTTTGACGGAAACGAATTGCAACGCCCCACGCTGTCATACCTTTTGCGTAATCCGATTTACGCGCAGGCTGATTTAGACCTATATGAGTTTTTCAAAAATCAAGGCGCGGATGTTGTGAATGACGTGGCAGACTTCACAGGGTTAAACGGCTGTTATCTGTATCAAGGCCGTGATGTGGACGAAAGCAAGTTTAATAGCTTGAAAGACCATATACTTGTACTCGCGCCGCATGAGGGGCTTGTATCTTCCGAAGTATGGCTTGCTTGCCGCCGTAAGCTGATGAATAATCCTGTTGTAAGCGGAGGGCGCAAGGCTAAAAACACATGGCTTGCGGGGAAAATTAAATGTGGGCGGTGCGGTGCAGGGCTTATGTATGCGAACAGTCCGGCAAAGATAGCGTACTACCGTTGCCGGAAGCGCATGGACAGCAAAAGCTGTGAGGGCTGTGGAAAGTTGATTGTTAGCAAGATTGAGCAGTCCATATATGGCGAAATGTGCCGGAAGATGGACGAATTTCAAACGCTGACAGGTGGCAATCCCATGAAAGCAAGTCCAAAGTTGACCGCCTACAATGTGGAACTTGCACAGGTTGAAGCTGAAATAGAAAAACTGCTTGACACCTTATCAGGTGCAAATTCTACGCTTCTGTCATACGCCAACAGCAAGATAGAGGAACTGGACGAAAAAAGACAATCGCTGACAAAAGCGATTGCCGATATGAGTGCCGAGGCCATATCTCCGCACAAGATGAATCAGATTTCTGGTTACTTAGGCGATTGGGATAATACAAGTTTTGAAGATAGGCGGCTTGTAGCTGATGGGCTTATCTCTCATATCTCGGCTACAAGTGAAAGGGTTAGGATTGAATGGAAAATCTGATTCTTTCATGCAACATTGCAACATATTACTTTGCGGTTAGTTTTACATTGTTGGGCGATGCTTATATATATTATAGCCGAAAGTCAGGGCTTTTGCATTATAAAATACAGAGAATTAGCAAGGAATTGACAATGGGGCAAGATTGCTCTTGCCCCTGACT
>WQTQ01000061.1 GCA_009786175.1 Bacillota bacterium
TTGTTTATGGGCGCGATTGCGGCGTTTTCCGGCTGGCTTGGCGGTATTGCCGGTAACATAAATACGTTAAAGCGGGCAAATGTAGACGCCAACGACTTAAGAGCGTTTTTCGAGTTTACAAACAGAATGGACCCGGCCAATCCTGCCTCAATTGCGGACCTGGGGCGCGACATTAGCATAGAATTCCGTAATGTAAGCTTCCGTTATTCAGGCTCTTTGCCCTATGTGCTAAAAAATTTGAACTTTGTCATTGGTGCGAAAGAAAAAGCCGCCTTGGTGGGTGTAAACGGGGCCGGTAAAACCACAATTGTAAAACTGCTTTGCGGTTTTTACAAAGCCACAAGCGGTGAAATTTTATTTAACAACCGGAATATAGACGAATTTAAACGGGAAGACTTGTACGGTTTGTTCTCTGCCGTGTTCCAGGACATGTGCATCCTGCCCTTTAGCGTGGCAGAAAATATTACATTCCAGCGGAAGGAAGAACAGGACAAAGACCATATTTGGAACTGCCTGGAAGCTGCCGGGATAAAAGACGTAGTAATGGCCAACAGCAAGGGCTTGGATGCCTCCATGACAAAAATAATAGATGAAGACGGGCTTATACTTTCCGGCGGGCAGCAGCAAAAACTTACAATTGCCCGAGCCCTGTACAAAGATGCACCGGTGCTGATTTTAGACGAACCTACCGCGGCTTTAGACCCAATTGCCGAGTCGGAAGTGTATGAAAAATTCCACGAAGTTACGGAAAATAAAACTGCCATATACATTTCTCACAGGCTGGCAAGCACCCGCTTCTGTGACAAAATTCTAATGCTTGACAATGGGCAAATTATAGAAAACGGAAGCCACGCTCAGCTTGTGGCGCATGGCGGCGAGTATGCGAAAATGTTTGAAATCCAAAGCCATTATTATCAAGATTCTGTACCCGGGGAGGTAACGACATGAGCGAGCAGGGAGTAAAAAAAGCGGGCATAAAAGGTGTCCTGCGGGCGTACAAAACGATTTATGACATTGACAAATGGGCGGTTTTGTTATGCTTCCCGGGGCCAATACTGCGGGCCATACAACCGTATGTGCCACTTTTGGCCACAGCATATATACTGGATGGTTTTATTTCCGGTGCGGAATTTAGGCCCCTTATAACCGTGGCATTATTTGCGGTGGTAGTCAGCTTCTTAATAGGCCGCCTGGAAGGGTATATCGGCAAAATTCTTGTAGTGCGTAACGAAGTGGCAGTACGCAAGGCGTATTTGGAAAAGGCTCAAAAATACATGACGCTGGATTTTCAGCTGTTGGAAAGCCCGCGTATACACGAAATAAATGAGCGCATACAAAGTGACAACAACTGGGGCAGCGGGTTTTGGAATTTGAACAATTATTTGAACTGGACCCTAACAAATATTTTTAGATTTATTGTGGGCGTTGCCGTGTTGTTGCCGTTATTAATCAGGTACAACATTAGCGGCGGGATAATTTTTGTGGTGGTGCTGATGCTTTTTGCAGGTGCTTTATCGGCATTAAACAGCAAAGTGTTTGGGAAGAAGATTACAGAACTGCTTAACCGGCCAAGTAAGGTGGGCGCGTACGGCTATTTACAGTGGAGCTTTCCAATTAGCCAGCTGCTTAAAACATCACGGATTTACAATATAAACCCAATGTTGGTTCCATACGCAGACGCGGCAGACGCCGAAAATGTTATATGGGGTAAAAAATATACACGCCTTCAAGTTGGCAGTGGGTTTACATCAAGCTTTGGCAGTGGGGTGCTTAGTGTTGCGTCATACCTGTTTATTGTTGTGCGGTCTGTTGTTGGCGCGGTTTCTGTGGGTAACATTCTGCTGCTTACGGGGGCCATTTACAACATGGTAAACGGTTTCCGCTCTGTGGCGGAGTCGGCATACTGGTTGGTAGACCAGACCGACCGCTTGCAAAGCATGTTAGACTTTATGGAAATGCCTACTGTCATGGAAAAAGGTACACTTCCCGTGGAAAAACGGCTGGATAACGAATACGAGATAGAATTCCGCAATGTGTCTTTTAAATACCCGGGCAGCGAAAAGTATGCCCTACGCAACTTTTCCATGTCCTTAAATATTGGCCAAAAGCTTGCGATTGTTGGCATGAACGGCAGCGGAAAAACTACAATGATAAAGCTTTTGTGCCGCCTATACGACCCCACCGAGGGGGAAATTACGTTAAACGGCATAGACATTAAAAAGTACGATTATGCGGAATACTCGCAGATATTTTCCGTGGTGTTTCAGGACTTTAAGCTGCTGTCCTTTAAGCTTGGAGAAAATCTGGCCTGTGGCCAGGAGATAGAACCGGAAAAAGCAACCCGCATATTGCAAAGCGTGGGCTTTTGCGACAGGCTGCGCGCCATGGAGAGCGGCCTGGATACGTACCTGTACAACGACTTTGAAACAGGAGTGGAAATATCCGGCGGCGAAGCCCAGAAAATTGCGTTGGCCCGCGCCCTTTACAAGAACTCGCCCTTTATCCTGCTGGACGAGCCTACCGCCGCCCTGGATCCAATAGCGGAATACGAAATTTACGTCAACTTTAACAAAATTACCGGTGACAAAACAGCCATTTTTATTTCTCACAGGTTGTCCTCCTGCCGCTTTTGCGACGACATAGCCGTGTTCCACGAAGGGGAACTTGTACAGCGTGGCAACCATGACGCCTTGCTTGCGGATGAAAGCGGAAAGTACTGCGAATTGTGGACGGCCCAAGCGCAGTATTATAACGAGAATATAGCGGGGTGAGTTTACAAATTACACAAACTACGTTATGCTTTCCAAAACACCGCAAAGGAGTCTGTTAAAATGACAAAAAATAAAATAGCGATTGCAAGCTTTTGGGTGCTGCCCGACGAAGTACTGGCAAAAATTAAAGATGCCGCCCCCGGCTATGAACTGCTGGATTTATCCACTAACCCACCGGATGAACAGTTGGCAGAGTGCGAAATTTTATTTGGCAACGCGTCTGTGCAAACTGTCCGCAAAATGCCAAACCTTAAATGGATACACGCCCAAACCGCCGGAGTGGAAATGTATTTAAACCCGGAAATGGGGCTGACAGAAGACATTTTGCTTACAAATTCGTCCGGGGCGTACGGTATTTCCATTGCGGAATACATGCTGACGGTTACGCTAATGCTTTTGCGCCACACACCCGCGTATATGGCCCAGCAGAAGGAACATGTATGGAAAGGCCTTGGCGCCGCCCGTAACGTCCACGACTGCAACGTGACTGTAATTGGTATGGGGGACATTGGCGGGCGTTATGCCTACCTGTGCAACACAATGGGCGCATCTGTAAGCGGCGTAGTGCGCAGCAAACGTAATGGCAAGCCGGAATATGTAGATAATCTTTTCACCACCGACGACATAGACGAAGCCCTGCAAAACGCGGACATCGTAGCCCTTGCCCTGCCCGGAACGGGGGAAACAGCAGGGATTTTATCCCGCCAGCGGCTGGCGAATATGAAAAAGGGCGCGATTATTGTAAACGTAGGCAGGGGAAGCGCGATAAACCAGGAAGCAATGACAGAACTGCTTGCAAGTGGCCATTTGGGCGGCGCGGGTCTGGACGTAACCACGCCGGAGCCGCTGCCCCAAAATAACCCCCTTTGGGACATGCCAAACGTAATAATCACGCCGCACATAAGCCACGGCGGCCGGGACAATACGTCGGAATTGCTTATTGGCAAATTTACGCGGTATTTGAAAGATTACTTGGCCGGAAAGCCGTTCGAGCGTGTAGTAGATAGGAGCGCGGGGTACTGATGAATCTTGAAATACGAGAATTAACGCCTAATCTTGCAGAAGATTTTGCGCGGTTTTTTGATGTGACACCTCACTACGGTAATGATGAAACAAAATGTTACTGCATTACCTGGTGTGGCGATAATGTTTACGACAATGGTGGCGGCTATTGGTACCCGTCCCCGGAAGAAAGAAGAATTCACGCCATTCAGCGAATCCATGACGGAGATTTACAGGGTTATCTTGCGTATTACAACGATAAAATTGTGGGCTGGTGCAACGCCAACACAAAATCTGACTGTTTGGGATGCATGAATTATTTGCGTACCGATGCCGGTGTGCCACTTGAAGAATGCCGCCACGGCGAAAAAATAAAATTTGTTTTCTGTTTTGTTGTGGCACCGGAAATGCAGAGAAAAGGCATTGCCACGCAACTGTTAAAATATATTTGCCAAGATGCCGCCGCAAACGGCTTCGACTTTGTTGAAGCTTATGTAAACGAGAAGTTCAGCGGCGCAGTACATGAATATAGGGGAGCAATGGCAATGTATGAAAAATGCGGGTTTAACAAATGGGCGGAGCATGAAGGCAAAGCAGTTGTGAGAAAAGCGTTGAAATAAAAAACACAAGCGGCAATGCAGCGTGCCGCATAGTCCAACTACTCATCTATATCGGCAATCACGTTTTTGTTTTGCAAGTCCACAACCGCTATTTCCGCAAATCTTGCCATCTCCGCCACGTTATCA
>WQTQ01000062.1 GCA_009786175.1 Bacillota bacterium
TCCGTTGGCAGCCCGTTATCGTCGAAGCCGAAGGGGTAAAACACATTGTACCCCTGCATACGGCGGAAGCGGGCAATCATTTCCGCCTGTACGTACGAAAACAAATGGCCGATGTGCAAGTCGCCGCTTACGGTTGGCGGCGGCGTGTCAATGGAGTAAAGTTGGCCCTCTGCGTCCTTGTTGAAACGGTAAATTTGTTCTTGCTCCCAAAACTCTTGCATTTGCTTTTCCGTTTGGGTGAAGTTGTAGCGTTTTTCCATGAGTTGCCTCCTGATTAATATGTTAATTTGTAATAAAAAATCCCAAGCAGTAAAATAATTACTACTTGGGACGAATGATTTTAATCCGCGGTACCACCCAAATTCAGAGAACTTTAATCTCTGCACTCTGCCGGTACGGGACAATACAAATAAATGTAATCCGATACCGCTTCCCCATAACGGCGGGAACTCCGTTGAAGTCTACTTAGATTTTTGTCCTAAAGTGTTTTATGTCAAAAATCCGTTCGGTTCACAGCTCGAAGGCTACCTTCCATACTTCCCTCATGAGAGCTTACACCCTGTTTGCAATTTATTGCTAACTGTTTGCAATTTATCGCGAACGCCGCTCTCTCTCTGCGCTTTGGAAAGAATGTACTCCTCCTCGTCAATGCCTTTGTCTTATTCAATTGTTACTACACTAACATGGTTGTGGGGAAATTTCAAGGGGGGGTTGCGAAAAAAATATTCCTCACAGAGGCACAGAGTTCACGGAGGAAATATGAAAAATTCATGGGTTTCTCTGTGAACTCTGTGCCTCTGTGAGGAGTAAAGTCGTCCGGGCCACCCCCTGATATAACATTCGGTGAATGCAATATTGGGGGCGTAAATAACGCGCGTAAATGTACATATCTTAAAAACTAAAAACATGATAACTTCTATGGTTTGGTGACCAATCATCTGCCGGGCCAATATCTACATACAGAAAGTAATGGAGCCCGTCCATTACAAAAATAACATCGCCGGTTTTTGTCCCGTGAATATTACCAACCTGTGAGCGGCTAAAATTTTCTATGCAAATTTGCTGCCCAAGCAAGTCAATAAAACGCCAACGCACAATACGATTCCCATGCTCGTTGGAAACATGAAACGAATGCTCTTCTTCTCCCATTTTGTAGTCCATCCCCAAGTAATATTTGATAAAATAATCGGGCTGCAATACAGATTCGTTGTATGTAACCAATGTATACACTTCCGCAATATACGGGAAGCCACGGGATTTTTCCATTTGTAGCAGCTTTACCGGGTCGGCGTTTTCGTTTTCCACCATGTACAATATTGTGTGTGCCCGTGTTACATATTCCTTGCCCATGGTTAAACCATTGCCATACATTGGCAAACGTACGTTATCAACAGAATCATCGCATTGTTGGCGGAAAACTTCATTATGTGTATACCACCCAATTGCCTTTAGGTCGGAAAAACTGTGACAAAATTCATGTACAAGAATTGCCATGTGTCCGGTGTAATCTTCCATGTCCGGTAAGACAGGGCATACTTTTACTCTTTTCCATCGTGAATCAGTAATAGTGCAGCCATAACCATTCTGGCAATCGCTGGGCGAAACTATAGCGACGAAAGTATCCGGGTTAAGGCCGTAGGTAGTAAACCACTTTTTGTTAAGTTTGCTGTACAACTGGCGGTTAAACCGTTCAGAGAGTTCTTCATAAAACGGTATGTTTTCTTGAAAAAACGTGGAAAAGTTTGTGTCTGTGTAAAACTGGTTAACCAGGGGCAAAAATTCCTGCACATTTGTTTCCGTCCAATGGCGGTGCATTAGACTGTACCTATCATCAATTAAAACAAATTCATCATTAAAACGAATTATGTGTATCGCAAATCTGGACACGGCATCGTATCCAAATTCAAAATACCGGGCGTGTTCTACGGTTGGATGTGTGCTAAATTCCGCGAACCGTTCGTTCAATAATTTTTGGTAGTCTGTGGATGTGTGACTGTGTTCCGGTTTACCGGCCAAGCGGAAAATTAACGCGATAAGTTCGTACCGTTCGTCAACAAAGTTGTTTCGCATAGTTTTACTCCTTCTGTATTTCTTGCCTTTATTATGCTATACTTCCTTCGTAATTGCCAGGAAAAATTTACTCCGTTCCAAAACGGCTGTAGAAATGATAACCGGGCATATCAAAAATTAGCAGGTGACATAATGAAAATTCTAATCCTTGGGGCAAGCGGCACGGTGGGTTTGCCGTTGTTTAACAAACTTTCGCAAAAATACGAGGTTCACGGCAGTTTTAACCGCAATAAACCGGAATGTGCGCAAAATGATTATTGGCATAAGTTTGACATTTCAGATATTTCTTCGTTGGACATTATTTTACAGGCCATTAAACCCCACATGGTCATTTCATCTTTAACGGGTAATTTTGAGCAGCAAATACTAATCCACCAAAGGCTAAACGAGTATTTGCAAACGACAGGCGGGCGGGTAATTTTCATTTCTACCGCCAATGTATTTGACGGGGATGTTACCGGGCAGCATGCGGAAATGGACGCACCCTATCCAATTAGCGGCTATGGCAAATTTAAGCAAGCCTGCGAAGAATTGCTGCAAGCAGGCCTTGGCGATAATTGCCTAATAATCCGTCTGCCCAAAATTATAGACAGCGAAACCGCAGAGCAATGGCTTAAGCAGGCAGAAACCGGCGACCCCCCCGTATACGCAAACCTTTACATGAGTTTTAACACCCCAGAAAATGTGGCCAACGCAACCGCCTATTGTGTAGCCGCCGGTAAACATGGTGTGCTGCACTTAACAAGCCGCGACTCCATTTCCATAAGCCAATGCATGGACATACTGCTTGCGAATGCTAACAAAAAAAACGGCTACACGCCGCAGGAATTAACGGTGGAAAGCTTCTGTGCCTTGCTGGGCTGTGAAGATACCGCCCTGTTGCGGCATAACTCCGACGGGCAGTTTCGTATGGAGCTGATATGTACAGACCCGGAGATTTTGTCCCGGTTTGGTATATCCTGCAACGATGTTTTGTCTACCCCCTGATATCAGGGGGTAATCGGATATATGCAAACCATAGGCATTATGTTATGATTATTCAAATTCCAACTACAGGAGGGAACTTATGAAGTATAAACGAATTTTATTGCTCGTAATACTTGCCGCGCTTCTTTTTGGCCTGTCCGGGTGTTTCCCCGGCGACGGCAGTAAGACTCCCGACAATGTAGCCGGGTTCTTTTGGGGCATTTGGCATGGATGGATCGCACCAATTTCATTAATACGTATGCTTTTTAACGACAGCATCCGCATTTATGAAGTGAACAACAATGGCTTTTGGTACAGTTTTGGGTTTTATATGGCTATAATCAGCGGCTTTGGCGGCTTATCTATATGGCGAAGCAGAGATTAGGAGGAATGCAAGAATGACAGCACAAGATTACTTAAACCCCGCGTTAAAAACATCCCTTGGATTTGGTTGTATGCGTATGCCGTCCCAGGATGACCAGCTGAAAAAAATGATTGATACTTACTTAGACAATGGGTACAACTATTTTGATACAGCGTATGTATACGGCAATTCCGAAGAGCGGCTTGGCAAAAATTTAGTAAAACGCCATAACCGTGACAAATTTTATATGGCGGATAAGTTGCCTCATTGGATGGTACAAAAATCACCAAAAGATTGCGAAAAGCTAATTAAAGAATCTCTCCGCCGTACAGGTCTGGAATATTTCGATTATTACATGGTGCACTCCATAGATGACGGCGGCGAAAAGTCTGTTAACGAAAAAGGCGTATTCCAATGGGTTGAAGAGCAGAAAAAGACCGGCTTAGTCAGATATTCCGGTTTTTCCTTCCACGGAACTACCCCATGCCTGGACCGGCTGTTGACAAAATACCCGGAAATTGACTTTGTGCAGCTGCAGCAAAACTATATCGACAACTTGCGCGGCCCCGCAAGCGAATGGCAAAATCTTGCTATAAAGCACAACAAGCCAATTATCGTAATGGAGCCCGTAAGGGGCGGTAACTTGGCAAAACTGCCGCCTGCTGCGGAGAAATTGCTGAAAGACTACGACTCAACCCGTTCCATCGCGTCGTGGGCAATCCAATACGCGGCAAACCTGGAAGGCGCGTCATGCTTGCTAAGCGGAATGTCAAGTATGGAGCAAATGGAAGACAACCTAAAAACCTTCCGGAACCTAAAGCCCTTAACTGCCGAAGAAATGGAACTTTTAGACAAAGTAATGAACGAAATTGCCAAAACCGGCGGCATATCATGTACCGCGTGCAAATACTGCCATAACGAGTGCCCTCATGGCATAGATATTGCGGCCTGCTTCTCTTACTACAACGAATTAAAGCGCGGAAGCACTAATGAATGGAACACAACAATGCTGTACAGTTCGTCCATTGCCAATGGTTCCCATGCCCACGACTGTGTAAAATGCGGCGCGTGTGTATCCATTTGCCCGCAGCATATTAACATTCCAAAGGAAATGGATGTAGTGGCGAA
>WQTQ01000063.1 GCA_009786175.1 Bacillota bacterium
GCAGCTTTTTCGCAAGCTTTACAAGCCGCGGGAAATTACCCTTACAGCCGTAACCGTAAACCATTGGCGGGCGCACTATACATAAATTGAAACCGGAGTCCGGCAAAACAAGCTGCCGCAGCTTCTCCTCTGCCGCAAGCTTACTGCCGCCGTAAAAATCCGTCGCGTTAGGCTCGGTTTCCAACCTTATTACGAAGTTACCGCTGCCATATACAGCCATACTGCTCAAAAATACAAACTGCTTAACCCCTGCGCCCTTCGCGTGAGTTGCAACATCCACTGCCAGGCCGCAATTAATGTCATAATAAAGCTGCCGCATATATTTCTTTTGGGCAACATGGGCAATTCCCGCGCAATACAACACTGCATCTACATTAGAGAAATCCGCGTCTTTCCATTTCCCGTCCCGGGCGTCAACAGTCTGTATTTTATATCTGCTGCCCGCATACCTGGCAAAAGACGTACCGATGAAACTGTTTTTACCAACTATCAGCACACTTTTCATTGCTCAACTACCTCGTCCGGCTGATATTCTGGCACAAACCGTTTTATCAGCCCAATAGTGTCACCGCCGTCGGGGATGCCTTCTTCCAATTCTGCCATAAATTCTGCCTGGTTGGGCGCAGGCAGCGGCCTAATCACGAAAATTTTATCATGGACGGTCTTTGTAAGCCCTTCCGCATCCAGAAGCAATTCTTCATACAATTTTTCGCCGGGTCTAAGGCCTACGAACTCAATTTTTATGTCCACGTCCGGCGTTAGCCCTGCCATGCGAATAAGATTTTCCGCAAGGTCCACAATTTTAATTTGCTCACCCATATCCAAAATAAAAATTTCCCCGCCTGCGGCCATAACACCGGCTTCCAATACAAGCCGCGCCGCTTCGGTTATAGTCATAAAATAACGCACAATTTCCGGGTGCATAACCGTTACCGGCCCGCCCGCTTCTATTTGCCGCTTAAAAACAGGAATAACACTGCCATTAGAGTCCAAAACATTACCAAAGCGTACACACACAAACTCTGTGGCCTTCTGCTCGTTCAGCCCCAAAGTCGCCAGTTCTGCCATACGCTTGCTTGCGCCCATTACATTTGTAGGGTTTACAGCCTTGTCCGTAGAAATCATAACAAACCGCTCTACCCTATAACGAATGGCCGCTTTTGCGGTACGGTAAGTCCCCAGTACATTATTGTCTATGGCCAAACGCGGGCAGTCTTCCATTAGTGGCACATGCTTGTACGCCGCCGCGTGGAAAACAACCGACGGCTTAAACTCGTTAAACACCTGGTCCAGCCGCGTTTCATCCTGTATGGATCCAATACGCACAGCCACTTTGTACCGCCCTGTCTGCCCAAACTTTACCTTAAGCTCCTCTTTCAAATTATATGCATTATTCTCGGAAATTTCGTAGATAACAATTTTTTCAACATCCAGTTGCAAAAGCTGGCGGCACAACTCACTTCCAATAGAGCCGCCGCCGCCCGTCACCATTACAACCTTCTTGCTTATCCAGGCATTAAGCCCCGTAGTGTTTAGCTCTGCTTCGTGCCGCCCAAGTAAGTCCGTAATGTTAACCTCCCGCAGCATGTCCGACGCCTTATCAGCCGACAAACCCGAAAGAAGCCGTACCTTACAACGGTTAACGGGCGCAAGGCGCACAATTCGCCTCAAATCCTCGTTCCCCATAGACGGCACAGCCACAATAATTTCATCTATATTCAAATCCTTAACCAATTGTGGGATTCTTTCGTCACCCCCAAGGACAGTCACCCCATGCAAAGCATATCCATGTTTACGCGGGTCGTTGTCCAATATGCCCAAAATTTCCCGCGGCCGCGCACCTTGTTGGCTGGTATGCAGCATCAAACCAGACGCGCTTTCCCCTGCACCAATAACCAAAGTACGGATGGCGTTCCTGTCGTTGTTTCGCGGCAAAATACGCAGGTAATTGCGCAAATACGAAAAAAGAGTTTCCAGCACACGCTTATAAACCCGCGGCACAAGGGAAAGAGTAAGTAAAAAATAAAAAGCCATAACCCCGTGCCCGGGGTTTACCCAAAACCCAAGATACAACCTAAACGCCACATAGACAGCAAATGTAGAAAGCATTACTGCCGTAGTAATACGTATCATTGTACCAATCCCCGAGTGCTGCCATAAGCTTTTATACACACCACAAGCGGTAAAAAATACAACATTAGCAATTATCATCGCAACAATATGCTGATTAACCACCGGTAAATCCAGTTGACGCAATGGCACATCAATTACAAAAAGGGCAGTAGCCACAAACACGGCCCCTACCCAGCTTAACCAATGGAAAAAACAATCCATTATCATATACAGGAAAATTTTAGTCCAAAATCGTAATCTCATGATGCTGCACTTCCTTTACAATCAGAGTGCGAGTATAAACTTACGACCTGCGGCTCACCATTACCATTTGCTTCTCTGCATCAGACAAACTCTCATATAATCCCCGCACGCTTTCAGGGCTGCCATAAATATTCACATATATACGATGAGTTGTATCGTCATAATACCATACTGCGCCGTCTGTTTGTGTAGCGGAATTACGTAATTCCAAGTATCCTTCCTCGGCTAAACGCCTCATTACAGCGTCTGCATTTGCGCCGCTTACAACAGTGCCGGTCTCTACCCGATATAAATCAATCGCATTTTGTATAACCCTTGCAGATTGAATATCGCTGCGCAAACGTGCGCGGTCTGTTGTATTTACAAACATAGGAATTAGAATAGCCGCGATAATTGCAAGCAATGCAAGCACAATAATAAGTTCCATAAGGGTAAGCCCCTTGGTGTTTTTTTGGTGCAAAATTCATTCCCCCCAGAATAAATAAATATTTAGTTAAAACCATGATGAAGCTTAGCATTTCTTCATAACATCGTCAAGAGTTTATCAACTCTAAATCACGCCCTGAGCAATCATAGCCTCTGCAATACTTTTGAAGGCCGCAATATTAGCTCCTGCAGCAAAATTACCCGCCATGCCATATTCACCAGCGCAACTATTTGCCTTTTCAAATATTTTTACCATAATGGATTGCAAGTGCTTATCAACCTCATCAAATGTCCATTTTAGCCGCATACTGTTCTGGCTCATTTCCATAGCACTAACAGCTACGCCACCGGCGTTTGCCGCCTTCCCCGGCCCAAAAAGTATCCCTGCAGCCTCAAATATTTTCACAGCATCCTTAGTGCATGGCATATTTGCCCCCTCTGCCACTGCAATACATCCGTTTGCAACTAAGGCTTTTGCATCTTCTTCTGTAAGTTCGTTTTGTGTTGCACAGGGAAGCGCAATCTCGCACGGAATATGCCATAAACCTCTGCCCTCTGTATATTTTGCCCCAGGATGGCACAAAAGATATTCCTGAATCCGTCCCCTACGCGCAAGCTTTATCTCCTTTACGGCAGCAAGGTCAATCCCTTCAGAATCATAAATGAACCCGTCTGAATCACTCATGCAAACAACCACACCACCAAGTTCAACGGCTTTTTCTGCAGCGTATATCGCAACATTGCCCGAGCCGGATATACTTATTTTTTTACATTCAATACCGTTTCCGCTATTAGTAAGCATTGCATTCAAAAAATAAAGCAGCCCATAACCCGTTGCTTCCGTTCTGCCAAGTGACCCGCCATATGAAAGCCCTTTCCCGGTAAAAACTCCTTCAGCCCTACCGGTAATACGCTTATACTGCCCGTACATATAACCAACTTCTCTGGCACCAACACCAATATCACCTGCAGGCACATCTTCATCCGGGCCCAAATATTTATAAAGTTCATTCATAAGACTTTGGCAAAAACGCATCACTTCTCCGTCACTTTTACCCTTCGGGTCAAAGTCCGCTCCGCCCTTTCCACCGCCAATAGGCATACCTGTAAGGGCATTTTTGAAAGTTTGTTCAAACCCCAAAAATTTGAGAATGCTGGTATTTACAGACGGATGAAAACGAATACCGCCTTTATAAGGCCCAAGAACGCCGGAAAATTGCACACGATACGCCATATTAACCTGCACACGATTTTGGTCATCTACCCATGGTACACGAAATGTAATAATACGCTCCGGCATTGCCATACGTTGTAGTAATCCTGCATCTTGGTAGTAAGGATTGTTATCAACAACACAAGCAAGTGAATTGTAGACCTCTGCTAAAGCTTGATGAAATTCAAACTCGTTTGGGGTTTTGGTTATGATAGATTGTATTGTGTTTTTAGTGTAAGACATATTTATCATGTCCTCTCCATTAAATATCATCATGTCTATTTATTTTGGCTCAACACCAGAAACCGTTGTTGACATACTGACGAAAAAACAAAAGCAAAGCACTCGAAAATCATATATTCTGTAGCTGGGAAGACAAACAGAATGGAGAAAACCGAGTGCAGCTACAAGATATAGGAAAATTGCTAGGGTCTATCCGACAAATAAAAAATTTCGTCATTTTAACCAAATCATAATGCAAGCAAGAATGACGAAAGCCTGAAACATGGAAGAAAGTTTATCATAT
>WQTQ01000064.1 GCA_009786175.1 Bacillota bacterium
TTCCTGCCATGTATAAAGTTTCATACCTTTGCTTGCGTTCATAGACCGTTCACCTCCGACAATGCGCGTTTAACGCAGTTCATGTTACCTTCAACAACTTGCGGCTTGCTTGCAAATTTGCTTCTTAGTGACGATTCCATGTCGTTGATAAATACATCATCACTCATAACGCCTGACACTTTTACAATAGCAGCAAGCATAGGTGTGTTTGGGAAATATCTGCCGATACATTCCTCCGAAATGGTCCTTGCGTCAATTGTACATACTTTACCTTTGTAACCGCCCAGTTCTGCCTTGATTTCGTCGGGAGTTTTGTGGGTGTTTACAATGATTGCGCCGCTTTCTTTAAGCCCCGCAGTTAAATCTACGCACTCGATCAATGTTTCGTCAAGCACTACAACAAAATCCGGGTCGTAAATATTGCTGTGAACCCTAATTTTTGTGTCGGAAATACGGTTAAACGCTGTAATTGGTGCGCCCATACGTTCCGGGCCATACTCTGGGAAACCTTGAACGTATTTCCCTGTGTTAAATGCTGCTTCGGCAAGCAATTCGGATGCAGTTTTTGCACCTTGTCCACCTCTGGCATGCCAGCGAATTTCGACAACATTTGCCATTCCTTTACCTCCTAAAAATTATTGGTAAATATTTTGCAAGTTACAAAAAACCTGCTTTCAAAACACCAAACCATAGCATAAAACAAAATCAGCCGAAAGTCAACTATTTTCCAAGAATTTACGCGATAATTAAACAAATTTACCCCCTGATATCACATGGTCAATGCGATATCAGGGGGTACGATATGCTACAATTTGATTTTTTCCAAATACTCTTTTACATACACACCAAAAAATTCTGTCGGTTCGTTATTAAAGCTCTTTATCATGCAAGGCCCAGCACCGGGATGGAAACACCATGCAGTGAAATGGAATTGATTTTTCTCGATCCAGTCTATAATACGTTTCATCCACTCGTCGTGCGGCAAGGCCTGTTTACCTTCGCGAGGGGCGGCATGGTCGCCGTAATGGCCAAACTCACCAACAAGGATAGGGTACTTTGCAGCCGCAGCTGCTACATGATTATCCCAATCCAAAGGCTTCCATGGATAAATGTGCGTATCGTAAATAATACCGTTTCCGCCTTTGTCGTCTATTTCGTAACCGTTGCAAAGTTCATCTAAAGTAAAGCCCCAATCCAGCCCGCCGATTACAATTACGTTTTTCGCGCCGGTGGCACGTATAGTGTCAACAATTTTTTGGGTACCCGGTGTGTAGTAGGTTTTTTCCTGCCAGTCTGTGTTACGGTTTGGCTTGAAACGTTCCGTTACTTCGCCGCCGTTTTTCCATACATCCCAACTTACGCTGTGGGGCTCGTTGTATGGGTTAAACAAAACGGCAGGGTGGTTTCTGTACCGCGTGGCGGCGTTTTTCCAAAACAATTCCGAGTTTAAATCCGGCATATAATGCTGGCCTATATTTTTGCCCCACTCGTTCATGTTGTTCCAGTGCATGTCCAGGATCATGTACTTGTTCCGTTCGTACAGTGCTTCAACTATGCTGTCTACCAAGCAGCGGTATTTTTCGCCTGTAATGTCATTTGCCCGCTGTTCCGGTGCAAAGCCAAACCACCTGTCTTGGGAAACAGGTACGCGAATTACATTGCAATGCCAATCATCGCAGGCTTGTTTTACACTTTCCACAATCTGCTCGTCATTTGCTTCCCATTCCAACCCGGCTCTGTTTACGCCAACTAAGCGAATTGCTTCGCCTTTTTCGTTCAGCACTTTTGTTCCTTCTGTTCGTAACATAACTCCATCATCCTTGTCAGATATATTTTGTGAAACTTTGCCATCATTATAGACTAACAATGTAAAATTTGCTATTGTAATTGTAAATTAAATTGCCCCGCAGGCGAAGCCGAGGAAGCGGAGTAGGGATTCATTCCCTGCGTAGCGGCGGGGTTTGGGGTATGACCCTCAGCGAAGCTGAGTGGCGCGAATGCGCCAGGCCACCCGGCCAGCAAGCGAAGCTTGCGAGAGGGCAGAGCCCTATTTAGAAGGAGGAGAGTTTACTATGAAGTTTACTAATGGTTATTGGTTAATGCGCGAAGGAGTAAAAGCATTTCCTTGTACAGATGTAAGGGAAGTGAATGTAACAGAAACAGAGGTTACCATGTATGTAACCCCATGGAAAATGTATAACCGGGGCCAGACTTTGGGCGGCCCGCTTTTGACACTTAGCTTAAGCGCGCCGCAGGAAGGAATTTTACACCTATCTATGGAACATTACACCGGCGAAGACAGTCACGGCCCATTTTACCCATATAAGGACGCTAAATGTCCGCTGACTGTTGACGATACTGAAACTGAACTAATTATTACTACAGGCCTGTTAACCGCCAAAATTCAAAAAGAGCTGTTTCAAATTGAATACTTTTACAACGGAAAGCTGCTTACGGCTTCCGTACCAAAACAGCTTGCCTACATGACAACCAACGACGGCCCGTTCTGCCGCGAGCGTCTGCAAGCTTCCGTAGACGAAAGTTTTTATGGCTTTGGCGAATACTTTACACCGTTTGTAAAAAACGGACAGGTAGTGGATGTGTGGAACGAAGACGGCGGCACTGCTTCCGAGCAAGCTTATAAAACCGTACCTTTTTACGTGTCAAATCGTGGATACGGTGTGTTTGTGAACCATCCGGAAAAAGTAAGCTTCGAAGTTTGCTCCGAGGTTGTTTCCAAAGTACAATTTTCCGTAAAAGGCGAAAATTTAAACTACATGATTATCGGCGGCGACACACTGGAAGATGTTCTTACAAATTATACCGCGCTTATGGGACGCCCTGCGCTGCCGCCTGCCTGGAGCTATGGCTTGTGGCTGTCTACATCGTTTACCACTAGTTATAATGAAGAGACCGTTACAAGCTTCATAGACGGCATGGCAGAAAGAGATATTCCAATGAGCGTATTCCACTACGACTGCTTTTGGATGAAAGAGTATCAGTGGTGTGACTTCCAATGGGACGAAAGATTTTTCCCGGACCCGGAAGGGATGCTTAAACGCCTTAAAGAAAAAGGCCTGAAAATATGTGTATGGATTAACCCGTACATTGGCCAAAAATCGCCGTTGTTTATCGAAGGGAAAGAAAAAGGTTACTTAATTAAATCTACAAAAGGCGGCGTATGGCAGTGGGATTTATGGCAGCCGGGCCTTGCGATTGTAGATTTCACAAACCCTGCCGCGGTTGAATGGTATCAAAGCCACTTGCGTCGTCTTATGGCAATGGGCGTAGACTGCTTCAAAACTGATTTTGGCGAAAGAATTCCCGTAGAATGCACATATTACGACAGTTCCGACCCGCATAAAATGCACAACTTCTATTCATTCCTTTTCAACAAAGCCGTATTTGAAGTCGTAGAAGACGTTCGCGGTAAAAATGATGTGGTTCTGTTTGCCCGTTCAGCAACCGCAGGCGGCCAACAATTTCCCGTACACTGGGGCGGCGACTGCGACTCCAACTTTATCTCTATGGCAGAAAGTTTACGCGGTGGTTTATCACTTTCCCTGTGCGGTTTTGGATACTGGAGCCATGACATTGGCGGGTTCGAAAATACCGCCACACCGGATGTTTACAAGCGTTGGGTAGCGTTTGGACTATTCTCGTCTCACTCGCGCTTACACGGTAACGTTTCATACCGTGTGCCTTGGAATTTTGGTGATGAAGCGTCGGAAGTACTAAGCTTCTTCTCGAAACAAAAAAATAAGCTAATGCCGTATATTTTTGCAAATGCCATGACGGCGCACAAAAAAGGTATACCAATGATGCGTCCAATGGTGCTTAGCTTTCAAAACGACCCTGTTTGTTCATACATGGACAGGCAGTACATGTTTGGCGGCAGTTTGCTTGTTGCACCCGTATTCAACGAAGAGGGAACAACTAAAACATATTTGCCAGAACAGCCCGGTAAATGGACAAATTGGACTACAAACGCGGTTTCGCGCGGTGGTAAATTTGTTGATGAGAAACACGATTATTTCAGCCTAGGCTTGTGGGTACGCCCCAACAGTGTAATTGCCGTTGGAACAACCGACAGCGTTGTAGATTATGAATACGCAAAAAACCCAACGCTTCATGTATTTGAATTATCAAAGACCGAAGCAGTTATCTACAACCCCAACGGTGAAGTTGGTCTAAAAGTAGAACTCATCCGCGACGGCGACAAAGTCAATGTTACAGCCTCGGATAACCATAAAGGGTTTAGCTTGCTGCTTCGTAATTTGGAAGCTGTCTCTGACCGGGTAACTTGTGAAAAAGATGCGTTTGGCACTTTATTTAAAGTTCCCGCAGGGTGTAAATCTGCAACAATAAACTTAATATAGTATGCAAAAAGCGGGAGTGGCATTTAAATGTTTTGGTGGGCTCTCGCTTTTTTTTGTAAAAGTCTAAGCACGACAAACGCATGAAAAAATTTCAGAAAAATGTTAAACTCATCATCGAGGTGATGAGCAATGAACAATATCTTACAATGGCTTGACCTGGCAACAGATGAACGTCAGTCGTGGAAAGTAAAACACATAATGAAAGACATAATAGCCATAGTATTTTTTGCTTCGCTAGCAAACGCAAACGAGTGGACAGAAATCC
>WQTQ01000065.1 GCA_009786175.1 Bacillota bacterium
ACCGTAATGTCTGTTTTGCCCGCTTCGTACAACGCGCCGCAAACATCCTGGTACAGCGGTTCCCCAAGGGACCCGGGTTCCTTTGTACGGTCAAGTACGGCAATGCTTTTAACAGTTGCAGGAAGTGCTTTTAGAAAGTGACCGATAGAAAACGGCCTGTACAAATGAACATTTACAAGCCCAACTTTTTCACCCTTTGCGTTAATGTAGTCAACAGTTTCCGCAATTGCTTCCACCGCAGAGCCCATTGCGATAATTACACGCTGCGCATCGGGCGCGCCGTAGTAGTTAAACAGCCCATAATTACGGCCTGTGACTTTGTTAATTTCGCAAAGATATTCCTCAACAATTGCAGGCACATTATTATAGAAAGTGTTGGAAGCTTCCCGCGCTTGGAAGAAGATGTCCGGGTTTTGTGCTGTGCCGCGTAGTTCCGGGTGTTCCGGGTTAAGGGCCCGGTTACGGAAGGCGGCAACGGCTTCCTTGTCAAGCAGCCGGTCAAATTCATCATAGTCGATAACTTCAATTTTTTGCGCCTCATGGGAAGTACGGAAGCCATCAAAAAAATGCAGGAAAGGAACGCGGGTTTTAATGGCTGCCAAATGGGCAACGCCGCCAATATCCATAACTTCTTGCACACTAGATGATGCCAGAAGGGCAAAACCAGTGTTACGAACGCCCATTACATCGGAATGGTCGCCAAAAATAGACAGTGCCTGGCTGGCCACCGCCCGGGCAGACACGTGAAGCACCCCGGGTAATAATTCCCCGGCCATTTTAAACATGCTGGGAATCATCAGCAAAAGCCCCTGGCTTGCTGTGTAGGACGTGGTTAACGCACCGGCCTGCAGCGAGCCGTGCATTGTTGCAGACGCCCCGCCTTCAGACTGCATTTCTACAACGGATACTTCCTGACCAAACAGGTTTTTCTTACCGTGGGCTGCCCAAATATCCACAAACTCCGCCATGTCGGAAGATGGGGTAATTGGGTAAATGCCTGCGACTTCTGTAAAGGCGTATGAAACATACGCCGCCGCCTCGTTGCCTTTCATTACTTTCATTTGTTTACTCATGTAAATGCTCCCTTCATATATTTCTAGTATATAGAAATTTAGCGTAAAATATACAAGCTGCTTACCTCAAATAAACCCGTTTAACCTTAGCAATATCGTCATTATCACACCAGAAACCCAGACGCGCACCCTTGGTTTTGCGTAAATCAAAAATAAGTTTACCCGGTTCTTCGGCGATTACTTCCTTACCGCTTTCATCGCTGCTGCTGTATCCTGTCCATATCCATGAATGATGAGTAACACGGACAAATGAATATGCGCCCGTAAGTGTACCGTCGTACTCCACTACCATTTCATTTGCTGCTTTAAGGAGCTTATCACTTGGGTCCCAAAGTGTGGCTTCGTCGCGTTTTAAAGGCAGCTTCAAATCGTGAGGTAAGGGCAGGGGAGTTACCATCAACTGGATGTTGATCTTTGTTAACTTGACAATTATATCAAAGTTACCGTTTTGTAAATGCGTGGCACCAAATCTTGCGCTGCCGCCGCATGTATAAAACGTTTTACCAAATAAATATTTGGGGTGGCCATAAGGAGGTGCCCCATGCTGCCTGCACCCGCACATACTGCACTTAATAAGATTTACAAGACAAAATCTTTTTATGTCATAGGCATTTGGCAAACTGTTAACTATTTGCTCAAACATTTCCCTGTGTTCCGGGTTGCGCTCCGGGGCACCCCAGCCATGACTCCACGTTTCCTGAAAGTGAACAACGATTAGGTCTTTTGCGTTTCCCCCATAACTCGCGTCCAAATGCCGTTTTGTGCCGTCATATGTTACTATTTTTTTGCTTTTGAAAGTCCATTCAATGGAATTTAAACGGCACTTTCGTCTGGCTCCCAAGGAAGTGAGAAACTCGTCCAGGCGAATCACTTCTTTTTTGTTTTCATCGTCAAGGGAATAAAGCGCGTCTTCAAGCGAACATTCGTAACTATCGCTTAGAATGCGGAAATCAAGGAAATCATGACCTTTTATAATTGGGTTTTTGTACGAACTTTTCTCTTTTCTGGTTACGTCACGCATCAACCTTAGTGCCTTAAACATACCTGGGTATTTTGTGTTTACCAACTCGTACCTGTCACCAATCAGAGTAATTTCAAATGACAGGCGTTTAATCAGCTCTAAAAATTTTTCTTCATTAAACCCATATACGGACCTGTAGTGTTGTTTGAAGAATTTTTTATAGCCGTCAATGGAAATTGCCGCGCTTTTATCGTATAGGGTGATGTAATTGTCGTTTTTTAGTCTTTCCAAAAAAGAGCGGGTAAAGCCTATGCGGCTCCCTAATTTGTTGAACTGTTTCAACTTATCTTTATCTTCTTTTAAGTCTGCCAAAATCATGGCCTTGCCCCATTGTTTGCCCTGCAGCAGCAGTTCCACATCAATTAAACTAATACCGTATACATCCGGGTTGGCAGAAATATCTTCGTAGCCGTCCATGACACAGTTGTACAAGTCAGTGCATGCGGCTTTTGTTATTTCGTTTTCGATTTTATCCAAACTTTTTTCCAATGGAAAAACAAGCCGCTCTGCGTTCCATATTGCATCATGTACAGGCGAGGTAAATTGACTGTTTGAAAAATTTATCATGGCTTAGCTCCTCAAATTTTTGATGTATTCCCCGGCTTCGATATACTCCTCTTTTGTAGTCAAATGCTCTAACATAAGCGGGATATTCTCATCAAGTTTGCGCACTTCATTTATCAAGCATCTGTGATCAAACTTGCCTTTCCCCGGGGCAACTTCATCTAAGTGTACGGTCAAATTCTGGGACATAATAATGTCTTTCACATGGATACTCTTGATGTACCTGCCCAGCTTGGCAAAGCAGCTTTTAATTATTTCCGGTATGTTGTAGTACTTCACCGGGCTGTTAATTATGTTTACAATGTCCAGGTGTACGGCAAACTGCTTTCGGTCAATTGCTCTAATAAGTTCAAGATAACTGTCTTCGTCATATGGATACATCCACGGCATCATTTCTAGGGTATAAAACGCTCTTTTAGGTTTGACGGCATCGATTATATCTCTTGTTGTCTCAACCACTAAATCAAAGGCTTCTTTTGTAAAATTTTTATCCGAATGCCCGTCCCATGGCTCCCCCAAATTTCCGGCAATGTTGACACAGCATTTTGCGTTGCTTTCATCGGCGATAAACAGCTGCTGCTTGCAATACTCAAGTGCCTTTTTTCTTTCCTCCGGGTTTGGCGACATAGGGTTAGACCATGCACCAACTTCCGCAATTATTATGTCATGCTTTTCTGCCGCCTTAATAAAATCCTTTTTCGTGGTCAGCTCGTCAATGCGGTGTATCCACGAATACGCGGCCCTGTACCCGTACTTTTGATGGTAACTAACCCATTCCTCGGGGGTACTAATTCCGTCCATTACCGGTGCGCCAAGTCTCATAGTATGTCTCCTTCGTAAAATTTATTTTTTATTATGTCTTTTATCTTTCCTCCATGCCCGCTTCATTTCCTTCATTTCCCATTGTACCAAAGCTTGCCAAAAAAGCAACATAAAAAAGGGCGTCTAGTTAAGTAAAAAAACGGCATGTATCCTTAGCGACTATTGATTAGCGCGAACCGCAGGTTCGTGATCATCAATTCGGAGCGTAAGGATACATGCCGTTTTTGGGCCTATTATTTCATTTCACTTAAGTTTTGCAACAGATCCCATGTTCTGTCAACTTGGCCTTGGTACTCTGCAATCAAATGCTCGTTGCCGGGTTGGAACATGTGACGGAAACGACCTTGCTCTTTCAAGTAAACTTCTACAGGAAGTTTTTCTTTTGGTCTGTAGTTAAGTGTTACTTTGCCGTCAATAATTTCGAAAATTGGCCATACGCAAGTTTCAAGTGCAAGTTCGCACATTTCCATTAGTCTATGGGTTTCGTATCTCCAACCGCGTGGGCATGGAGCAAGCACATTTAGGAATGCCGCGCCTTTTGTGTAAATTGCTTTTTCGCATTTTTCACTTAGGTCTTTAAAGTTTCTATAAGGCATTGTTTGCGCTACATAAGGAACGTTGTGACCCATCATGATAAGTGTCAAATCTTTTTTAGGCTGCAATTTACCGGGTTTAACTGTGCCTACAGGTGTTGTAGATGTTTCTGCATAGGTTGGTGTAGAGCTGGAACGCTGGATACCTGTGTTCATGTAAGCACCGTTGTCGTAACAAACGTAAACCATGTCATGGCCGCGCTCCATTGCGCCGGATAATGCTTGCAAGCCGATGTCGTAGGTACCTCCGTCGCCTGCAACCGCAATAAATTTAGTATTTGGTACATCTTCACCTTTGCGCTTTTTGGCTTCATAAGCCGCTTGCGCGCCGGAGATTGTTGCAGCTACGTTTTCGAAGGCACTGTGGATAAAGGAATCTTCCCAGGCGGTATAAGGATACAAGAAGCTGGAAACCTCAACACAACATGTAGCTGCGGAAACCACCGCATGATCTTCCGGTTTGAGTGCCCGCAGTAATGTGCGCATTACAGGAGACGCACCACATCCGGCACATAATCTATGCCCGCCGGTAAAACGCTCCGGCCGTTTGGACCATTCTTTTAAATTATAAGCCATCCTTAACTCTCCCTTACACCCAAGTAATTATAAACTTCTTTAACCTTGCCGGTTTTT
>WQTQ01000066.1 GCA_009786175.1 Bacillota bacterium
AACCGTATGATGAACCCAAGACTCGGGAGATGGACTCAACCTGACCCGTTCTTCCACATGCGTTTTGGGCAAGCTAGGATGATGGGCAGCCCCAACGCCATAGCACAGGCAGGGAATTTGTTTCTCTTTACAATGAATAATCCAGTAAGATGGATAGATCCATCCGGATTGTTTGCAGTGACTGCCGGTACCCCTGGGATTCCGTGGGCTCCACGGGGCTCTACATCTACTACTACCGCCGCCACTACCCAGACCCCTTCGGCTGTTAACCCAGGGTATAGGGTAAATTTTGTAGACTATTTAAGAGCAATGGGGGCTACTGTACAACATATCTCACCAAGTAATGGCCAAGCAAGAGTTTCAGTTACAGTTAATGGGGCGACAACTAGGTGGCTTTTGAATAGTGGCTATATGCTAGACACCGCTATAAATGCCCGTTTTGGCTTTGATAGCTTCCTTACAGACGCAGACCGTACGGCTGGTGTTGGTATTGTAATAACTAGCGGAAATTTGTACAGAAATGTTACGGCACCTGTTAATGCGGCCTTGGCTGTTACAGCTACACAAGCCGCCGCAACATCACGATTTAATTTAGCTTGGTTTTATAGGCAAGTTAATCATGATGGGCCATGGGATATAAAACGAGAGCTTAGGTGGGAAGAAACCATTGGTTCAACATTTCCTGGGCGCTTTGATACACCAATATACTTCCGAGGATACCGAATGACGCCTGAATCATTAGGTAATTGGACTTATGGCTATATTGGAGCCGCACAGGGTATTCCTTTGAATGTACTACGTGCGGGTTCATGGTATGCGGCTGGGTTCCCAGTAGGTGGAGATGATTGGGCAAACGAACGTGGAGACTGGGTATACATTCAAAGAGGTTTTAATACACGCCGTGGTAGATAAGATTTACAAACAACATTCGCGTCTTGTAGATAAAGAAAAAAGTTTTGGAGGAAAATATGAATAAAAAACGCAAGAAAATGGTACTCATAATTGGCACAATAGCAGCTATTGTTCTGATAATTGCATTAGCTCCCGTATTCATATTCATGTATAGAATGGGAACTCCTTGGCAGGGAATACGACGAACAGAGACTGATTTTCTAAGAAACAAAGAACGGATTATTATTGTAAGGGATTATCTTATTATTTCAGACTATGAGTCAATAACTATTTGCCCTACAAGAGAGCCTGGAACTATGTTTGTAGGTTTGGAACATGGACATCTTCAAATTAGTAATCCAGAAGTAGTGGAAGCAGTGGCATCACTCTTTAACAATGGCTATCAGGTGATAAGAAAAAGTGCAAACGCCGTTATACTTCAAAGGTGGTCAGGTTTCGATGCTGGCAGGGGTGTTGTGTATTCAATAGACGGTCAAACCCCTGGCGAATCTGCATTATCATTTTTGACGCGAATAGAACCTCTTTCGATTGAAGGTTGGTACTATTACGAGGACGACTTCAATGAATGGAGAAGGCGATAATTAAACACCTGTGTATTTCTTCCACCGAATGCCCCGCCTGTTTTGCATAGGCGGGGAAACGTTCCGTGTCTTAGTTAATAATCCCTACAAAATTGTAATAGATATCAATCTTCTGCTGTCGTTCACCATTTACCATAACGCGTTCATGTACCTCGATTCTGCTTATAAGTTCATTAAGCATAACTGCGTCCGGTGCGTTTCAAATGGCGTAGTATTTTCCCACAACCAGGGCAATGAGTAAGCCCTACAAAAATGTGCGGCGTACTTGTCCATGTTCTGCGCTTTATCACCGTTATTTTTTGTGTCTGTTCATAGGTACATTCATCAACCAACGATTGGCAGACCTGACCCACAAGGGTCAAGGGCGATGATGTATACAATCGAAATGTTTAGAAATGGAAAAATGCACGTGCTGAAAGTCTTATATGACCACGTCACAAACACAATTTGGCACTTTCATTATTTTGGGAGGTAGTAATGACAAAAAAACAACAACTGTATTACTTATTAGAAGCTTTTCAAAGAGGTGAATACGACATTGCTACTTTCTGTGATGTTTTTTACACGATATTCTATCCAGATATCCCTTCTGACGAACTGACCACATCTGAACTATCTGCGTTTGAAGCATTGGGGCGTATTGTTGCTAGATTTTCACCTTATGAAGAGGACATCAAATTACATCCCAATGCTTTTTACACTGAAGATGGAGTAAAAAATGCAATCGAAGTGGCATACTCCGAATTGGCATTAAAGAAACAACCGTGAATGCAATATCCTGCTACCCTCAAACGCCAGAAATCAGATTAGCCCTTCTGATCGAGGCGTTTCTCGGCATTTGGGTATACCTATTTATGTCGCCATCCCTTCACAAATAAGAAGATACATGCACGGTGAAAATAGAAGAAACTGTAGGGGAACCATAATTCACAGAACACCACGTGGTAGGTGGGGGTAGACTTTGCCACATAAGTTATGCACCAAAATAAGGAAACAAAAAATCTATATACCCAATAAAAACTGTGTGAAGCGGGTGAGATAATGAATATAACAAAAGTCTCTGTTACAATAACAATGCTTGTTTTTTTATTCCTCCCCGGGCAACACCATCGCAGATACAACAAATAGAAAAAGCTGTCAAAAGTGCTGCAGAAATAGGTGTAGAAATTTTTACAATAATTTTCCAATGAGAAAGAGGTGTTTAATTATGCTTCCGTTTAAAGAGATCGGAATATATTTTGACTCCAATAAAAAATTAGTAGGGGTTCCTTGTGGAAAATATCCAGTAGCTGGTGGCGAATATAATATTGCCTCGCTTGATACTTACCTTGTGCTAGAACCCGGTTATAGCGATGATGAGCTAGAACAATTTATTATTAATTTATTTAACGCATGTTACTCGAAAGAATATGTGCCAAATCAACCAACTGCTATCCAAAAATATACTGGAGCAAAGGGATATGTAAGTGCTGTAAGGAATTATCGATATATATCTATTGGTTGGTCGGAAACAGAAGATTTCGCCTATACATTCAGACCGATGATGATTGATAAAAAGCATAAAGGCGCATTTGTGGATATCAAAGGAATATCGCTAAATGTTTGGCGTTATAGTAATTACATCCCCATTGAAAAAGGTGCTTTAGCAATGGCATTTAAGTATGCGTTGGAAATTGCTAATAACCACGCTAACTGGTAACATAAATAACACAAAGTATTGTAAAACAATCTACTATCTGCAACATAAAATCTATCAACGAAAGAGGAAAAACATGGGTATATTTGGATTCTGGAAAAAGAAAAAGCCAACATTACAATCAGATATAAAAACAGCATCTGCATGGATAATGGAAGCTTTAAACTACTCAAACTACAAGGTTAACATGAGCATAGAAAGCCTTAAAGAAATAGACCGTTTTTTTAACGATCAAATAGATGATGTTACACATCAGCCAAAACCAGGCGGTTTGTTGTCAGAAAACATAGGGCAGAGACTTTTTTCTATTGGCTCATTTGTAGGGGAAGTAATTATCAATGAGTATGGCGGGAAATGGATTACCAATGATAATGACAAAAATGGCGAGATAAATATTGCTGTAGAACTGCCGAACGGATCTACAATATGGCCTGTCCAAAGAGTAATGAAAAGGTTTGCAGAAGGCCCTGAAAACGGCATATATCATTATGCTGTATTGTCTGGAACAAGGTAATCATGTCTACCCCCTGATATCACTCGCCAATATGATATCAGGGGGTAAAATTTCGTCACTAGCGTTGTACAAACATCCAGGCAAGCTTTCCTGTTTCAGATTCTATCGAAAGGTTTACTACCCTACGCGCCTCATCTGTGGGGTGGTGTACAAAGTGCGCGTCAAAATACATATGGAAAACGGTTGCAATTATACTGCCGTTTTCGTCACGTTCAAACACTACAGGCTCGCTAAATTGATACGCAAGGCGTATGGGTTGGCCGCCTTTTGTCATGCGCCGTATATATTCTTCAATGGCTTGACCAAACTCTTTTTCCGGGTGCATGTAGTGTACTTGCGTAATCCCTTCCCTAATTTGCTGCCAGTCTTCTTCTGTAATGGTATAACAGCTTGTGGGCATGGCACCATAAAAACGGCGTATACTAGCCATTTCGCCGGTAACGGCGTTTATGGTAAAGGCGAATAGCTCACATTCCTGGGAACGGGATACAAGCGCGCCTGCCATTGTTGCTTCGCAAGGCTCGTGAAGCACTACGCCTTGCCAAATGTGCATATCTTCCCAACTTGTGGAAAAGCTCATTTCAACGGCTGTGCCGTCTATGCACATGCCGAACAGTTCCCAAATATACATCGCGGCATATTGGGCAGCGTCTTCCGCAGGGATAAGTTCCCAGGGGTTAGTTAAAACCGCGCCGCCAATTGTATGACGGACTTCGTATACGGTTAAATTTGGCCAAACAAATTCATCCGAAACAAATGAGGAAATTGGCGCAGGCTGCCTGGGAACCGGCTGCCATAGAGGCGGTGTAATTTCCCAACTGTATGCTGACAGGATGCCGCCGGCCACAGGACGGTATGTTAACAGTGTGCCAAAGGGCACAGGGGGCAGTAACATTGCGGTGCTGTCGCTTACTGTAGACATACCAAGAATTTGCCGGGATGTATAGCTGATAAACACGTACACATTGCGGCCCGCACTGTCTGCCACATAAAACGGGATTAGGTAATTGCCAAATACTACGTCACC
>WQTQ01000067.1 GCA_009786175.1 Bacillota bacterium
AAGCAGCTTCTTTTATAGAATTTTTGATAAAAAAGCTGGGTAAAGACACGTTTTTTGGCCTGTATAAAACCATTAACCCGGATTATACGCCGGATGGTATAGCGGCAAATGTCGTGGAAATTGAAAAAACCTGCGGGGAAAAGCTTGAAGAAATTGAAAAGGAATGGCTGGACACTTTGTAGGAAATGAGAGCCGCGTATGAAGATTAACCAAAACGAAACTGTACGATTCATCGAACCGATTTTCCACTTCTGCGTTAAGCGGCTAAACAGCCGTCACGACGCGGAAGATTTGGCAAGCGAAATTATGGTTCATGTTTTAAACGGCTTGCAAAAGTATGAAATCGATTCCTTGGAAAAATGGGTGTGGCACATAGCTAAGGATGCCGTTGCGAAAATGGAATTCTACGGGTCAAACTTTGATATGGAGCGGCTTGGATACATCGCGCTTTCTACCATACTCCGCAGCAAAGTAAGAGACGCAACGGACGGGTTGAGTTTGCAATCGCCCCCATATCCACCCCGCAAAGACGGTGGGTACGGGTGGTTCATAATTGAAGAAACCGAAACGGAAGAGGAAAAAATTTCTCCTACATCTGCCGGGTGTAACGCCAGCGGAAACGAAAATGACTTCATCTACTATAGTTGGATTGGCAAATACTATGGTGACTATGTTTACCACAGCGGCGGCACAACATGGATGTCCCACAAAGAAATTGTTGGCAAAACATAAAACGGAGTTATCCCCGCCAATGTCCTGTCGGAAGACGACACAATACGCCTGTTGAAAGCCGACCTTATAGTCATGGACGGGGAAAACTGCTGACATATGGTGTATTTAGCATATTGAGCGGTAAGTATTTTGATGTATAAACTTATTTGAAGTCGCTGGATTGTTTCGCTGCGCCGTTCGCGCAACGACTCGCAAAACAGAGATTATCCAGTGACTAAGAAAAGGGTATTTGTCCTAAGAGTAAGGACAAATACCCTTTGCGGGCTATTTCTTCGGCGGCCTAAGCAGCTTTATTTTCTGTAATGCTAAATTATCTACCCATTCTGCCGTTCAAGCCGGGACCCCAAACAACATCCGGGCGGCGGTTGTACTGCTGGCCCATAAACTCGATAAAGTCCATGAACACGCCATTCGCGCCGGTACGTAAAAAGTCTTGCCAGCCTTCTAAAATTTCGCGTGCGGCTTCTTCTGTTGGGGCGAAATACGCGCGTTCACGGAAGTCTCTTTGCGGGTTACCGTCCCAGAATGTCTGACGCACTAAATCAATCCTGTCAAATTGACTTTCAAAGGCACCAATCGGCCAGCCTGCGCGGCGCACAATTGGGCGGCGCGCACGCCACTCGTCAAGGCCCGGTATTGTAGCACCTTCCGCGCCGGGTTCTCTTTCACCAAACCAATAAATTCTGTTGTCTGCAAACCAAACGTCTGCGTCCAAGTAGGACGCGCCAACGTCTAACATCATTTCGCGCCATCTATCGTCACCGGCCAGCCTGCGTTCCAATATTTCGGGCATAAGCCTTGGTTGGCCCTGGGCGTTACGCTGGAATGTTACGCCTTCGATACCGTAAGAAACAAGCTCTAAGCCTTCGGGGGTGTTCAAATAATCTATCCATGTCAAAGCCGCAAGGATATTTCTTGTGTTGTACGGGAAGAAAATAGCGGGGCTTCCTGTACGGCCGTAAGACTCGAATTGCACCATTGGGCTGCCGTACCAGTCATAAAACGGCCCCATAGGGACAAAGCGCATTTCCGGGTTGGTGTTGTACATACCGGTCAAGTTTGTTGCGTTAAAAATTGTGTCAAAACGTGGGCCGGCAAACAATACGCGTCCGTTACCGACTTTTTCGTTGGCTTGGTCGCCGGTGTGTCTAAAGCCTTCAACGTCGTACAAACCTTCATTTACCAGACGCCACATAAATAAATGCTCTTCTACCCAGCGTTCTGTAAGGTCTGCGTGGGTCCAAGTGCCATCCGGCAGCGGCATAATCGGTGACCATGCCTGTCTCGAGAAGCCTTCCAAGAAAGAGCCAAAGCCCCAACCGTCGTGGAAGTTACTTCCGATAATCATAACCGGGTTGCCGTGTATATCGTAGAAACCATGATCGCGGGCCCTGCGCATAACATCCAGAAGTTGCTCCTGTGTGCGGATGTCTTCCGGGTTAAACCCTAAAGCGGCAGGAACGTCGCCGCGTACAAACAAACCGTTACCCCAGTTTGTTATGTGCGCCGCGCTGCCCGGTGTCTGCTGCGGCAGAATGTATGTGCCGCCTGTGGTAAACATAGGGTCGCGGATGTCGCGCTCGTAGTAAAGCTGAGAAATTACGCCAATTTCATAAGCGCGCTGTATGTTTGGGAACAGTTCCAAGTATGGGCCAATGTCAAAAAGCAACCCGTCGGCTATTGCCCTTTTAATAACGCCGGTTTCACCGCCATGGCCGCCCCAGAAAGGCGCGTTAAACATGTCGGGAAAATCCATAGACGCAAACATCAGGTTAAGATGCTCTGTCTCGTTCATCATAATGCCTTCCAAGGTTACGGTTACGCCAATCCTGTCGCGTATCTGTGTGGCAACAGGGTTGTTAATTTGGTCTGCGGGCATACGTCTGCCGCCGTTCCATACACTGCGGAATGTAAGATGCACGTCGTCAAATACTCTAAAACGGCCTTCCTCATCCCATTCGTAGGTACCGTCCCCGGCACCGGGGCCGCCTCTGTTACAGGCACTTAACGCAAACGCCGCAACAAGAAGCAAAGCCAGCACAAAAAACTTCTTTGATAAATTTCCTTTCATAAGCAATCCTCCTAATTTTTTTATTATGGAAACAAAAGTTTCGGCCAACCCGGCCTAGCCTTTGATTGCGCCAATCATTACGCCTTTAACAAAATACTTTTGCAAAAACGGGTACAGAACAACAATGGGCATTGTAAGAATCATAACAAACGCCATTTGCAGCGACATTGGCGTAAATGTCCGCAGCCCCACTGCCGCGTCTATTATCTCGCCTGCCTCGTCACGCATGGCCGCAGGAGACGCCTCGCTTAGCAAACGCTGTAAAACCGTTGCGGCGGGGAACAACTCCGTACGGCTTTGGTAAAACGCGCCGGTAAACCAGTCGTTCCAGTGGCCAACGCCAATAAACAGGGCCAGGGTAGCGATAATAGGCATACTAAGCGGCCAATATATTTGAAACAAAATACGAGTATGGCCGGCACCGTCCATTTTTGCCGACTCTCTCAGCTCTTCCGGCAGGGTATCAAAGTACACACGCATAAGCAAAAAGTTGAAAAAGCCGTAAACAGTTGGGATAACATACAGCCAAAAACTTCTGTTAAGCCCCAGGTTTCTAAGCAGAATAAAGTACGGAATCATACCGCCGCCAAATATTGTTGTGAAATAGAAGAAGAAAATGAAGGCCGTCCTGCCCGGCAATGTTTTAACGGTGCAGGCGTAGGCTATAAGGGATGTAAAAAACAGCCCCAAAACTACACCGATTGCCGTACGCATTACAGATATTTGAAGGGAAGCAAAAATGCGCGGATCCCGGAATGCGCGTTCGTAATTTTCTAACGTAAAAGCCCGGGGCCAAAAATATACCCCGCCGCGCACAAAGTCACTGCCTACGTTAAAGGAAGCGACAAGTACATACCAAAACGGATAAAATGTTATGAAACCCAATAAAGCCAGGAAAGCGATATTAAATACATTAAAAATCTTTTGGCCTCTTGTTTGTATATTCATACCCGGTTTCCCTCCTGCTAAAATATACTTACTTCAAATAATTTCTTGGCACTGGCGTTAACCACAAGCAGCATAAACAAAGTTATAACCGACCTGAACAGCCCCGCAGCCGTAGCAAACTCGAAGCGGCCATTGCTTAAGCCCATACGTATGATAAAGGTGTCAAAAACTTCGGACAGGTGCTGGTTTGCAGGCTGCTGCATAAGGAAAACTTGATCAAACCCCGCGTTAAGAATATTGGCCATGGATAAAATGAGCAATATGCCAATCGTCATTTTTATACTTGGCAGCGAAACATACCAACACATTTTTAGGCGTCCGCAGCCGTCAAGGGCGGCAGACTCATACAGTTCCGGATTAATGCTGGTTAGAGCAGAAAGATAAATGATTGTACCCCAGCCTACATTTTTCCAAATGTCCGACAAAATAAGTATGGGGTAAAAATACGATGCTTCGCCCAGGAAAAAAACCGGTGGCAGCCCAAAAAACTGGCTTCTAAGGTTATTTACTACACCGCCATGGGGTGTCAAAACTATTGTCATAATGGTCATAACTACCGCCCAGGATACAAAATGGGGCAAGTAGCTGAAAGACTGCACTGTGCGTTTAAATTTTTGCGCCCGTACTTCGTTTAACAAAAGGGCGAGTATAATCGGGGCCGGATGTACAAAAATTAAGCGCAGCAAGCTTATGACAATTGTGTTCCGCAGAACGTTAAAAAACAGAAAATGCCCAAACAATGCGCGAAAGTGGTCAAGACCAACCCAGGGGCTTCGCATAATACCCAGCCGGAAACTGTAATTTCTGAACGCCAAAGTTGCCCCATACATGGGGAAGTATTGAAAAACCAACAGGCTTACAACAGCCGGGAGGATAAATAAGTACAGTATCTTATGTTCCCAAATTCGCTTGGCAATGGATTTGCCGTGCTTTCCCCCTCTTGATACATTAACTTTTGCTGCCATAATTATCACCGCTCCCTGAAACACTATGTAGCTTTCATGTAACTTTATTTCATCTGGGTGTCATAATACAGGAATGAAATTTCAATGTCAACAATCTGCACAAGATTTTTTTTTTTTTTTGATTTTTTTGTT
>WQTQ01000068.1 GCA_009786175.1 Bacillota bacterium
TTTGAATACATGACAAATATGTACCGTGAGTGGATGAAGGAGGGTGTCGTAAAGGAGAGTAACCCGCAGTTACTGGCACTTGAGTTTTGTGGTATATTTCAGTTTTTAATCAATCTTTCCGACACATCGTCGGATATTAACCAACTGGAAAATTTACTGCATACACACCTTGAACGGTCTATGCAAGAACATCTGATAGAAGGAGCAAATAATGAATAATACATTTTTTAGTTCCGCGCTTTTACAAGACACAATGTGGGGGCCTAACGCAATACGGCAATCCGAGGAACTGGCATCGCATTTCACAATTACAAAAGATATGCGAGTCCTAGATTTAGGCTGCGGGACGGGCTTGTCGTCCTTGTACTTGGCGCAGGTATACGGCGCGGAGGTTTTTGCCACCGACATAGTTGACCCAACCGATAATTACGAGCGGTTCCAATCCCTTGGGGTTACCGACAACATTATCCCTATGATGGTAGACGCTACACAGCCCCTGCCCTTTGCAAAAGGTTATTTCGATGTAATTTTTTCTGTAGGCTCATACAATATTTTTGGCGTGGGTGAAAAAGTGCTGCCAAATCTGGTTCCCTATGTGAAAAAAGGCGGCTATATTGCTGTCGCGTTTCCCGGGTTAAAGTTTGAATTTGGCAACAATGTTCCGGAGTCAATGCAACCGTTTTGGAGCATTCCCATAGTTGCGGAAACTGTCCGCGGCATAGAATGGTGGAAAGACTTGTGGAGCAAGGCAGAGGACATAGAAATTGTAAACATCAGCGAAATGGCTTGTCACAACATAGCCTGGAAAGATTACCTTGCAAGCATTAACCCTAGTGATGAAGATGACAAATGGGTATTGGATATGATGGCGGCAGAAGATGGGAAGTATTTTAATACAATACAGATGGTTGCTAGGGTCGTACGTATAAACCGCTCCTCTTTTCCCAATAAAACAGGCTTACGGATCTAATCTTACAAAACCCGTAAGCCAAAATCAACAACCTGAAGTTGGATTCAACCTGTATTCGATTAATTGCCCCCAACCTGTGATTGGTAAGCGGCTACATCCACTTATCATAAAGCCGTTTCAGTCTTGCCTGAACTTCATCTCGGCGTTTTTTTGTCATGGCCCGGTCTATTACATAACCGTCACCATCCTTGTGAAGCACATCCCCTTCCCGCACACCTTTAGGTAAAGCAGCTCTGGGAATTTCAACAAACTCAATTTCCCGGGCATCAGACAAAATTTCTATTACTACTGTGCCGTCTTCTACACGGTCAATTACATATGACACCAGAATCATCCCTGTACCGCACATTTGTATACCGCCACTGCCACAGCATCCGCAACTTCCCTGTTAAGGGCATCAGGCATGATGTAGTCTATAGAAAGTTCGTCGTCTGTAATATACTCGGCTATTGCCTTTGCGGCAGCAAGTTTCATTTCGTCGGATATAACTTTGGCTCTTGCGTCCAGCACACCGCGGAACAGCCCGGGGAACGCAGATGAATTATTAACTTGGTTGGGGAAGTCGCTTCGGCCTGTGCCTACAATGTACGCACCCGCTTCTTTCGCCAGGTCGGGCATAATTTCCGGTATGGGGTTGGCCATGGCAAGGACGATGCTTTTCTCTCTCATTCCCCGCACCATGTCTTGAGTAACGCAATTTGGCCCGGAAACACCTATAAAAATATCCGTATCCTTCATGGCATCCGCAAGGGTGCCTTTTACGTTGCGGGGGTTTGTGGCTTCCGCAAGCTGTACATGGGACTCCCGCAGGCCTTCTTTGCCCCTGTAAATGGCCCCGTCCCGCCCGCAGGCGATAATGTCTACAAACCCGGCTTTTTGCAGTAATTTTATAATTGCCACACCTGCTGCCCCCGCGCCGTTTACAACAATGCGGGTTTCTGCAGGGGTTCTGCCCGTAAGCCGAAGGGCATTATTGACAGCCGCAAGGGTAACAATGGCCGTGCCGTGCTGATCGTCATGGAAAACGGGGATACTTAGCCGCTCTATTAGCTTTTGCTCAATTTCAAAACACCGCGGCGCAGAAATATCTTCCAGATTAATTCCGCCAAAGTTGCCTTCCAAAAGGGCAATTGTTTCCACAATAACGTCTACGTCTTTCGATTTGATGCATAGTGGAATTGCGTCCACGTCACCAAATTTTTTAAACAGTGCGGCCTTGCCTTCCATTACGGGCATGGCGGCCAGGGGGCCAATGTCGCCAAGGCCAAGTACCGCAGTTCCGTCGGTAACAACCGCCACAGTGTTCCAGCGGCGGGTAAGTTCAAAGCTTTTTTCCTGGTCTTTTTCAATTTCTAAACAGGGCAGTGCCACCCCGGGCGTGTACGCCAGGGCTAAATCGTGGGAATTTTCCAGTGGCGCGCGCAGAGAAATTTCGTACTTGCCCCGCCATTCGTAGTGCTTTGCTAATGCTTTTTCCATTGTTACTCTCCTCCTAAATCGTTTTTCCTAAATAATCTATCGCCACCACTAGGGGCAATTTTTCTACTGTAAGCCGCCGTATTGCCTCCGTACCAAGGTCATCATAGGCTATGGTTTCCGCTTTTGTAACACATTTTGCCATTAACGCCGCTACGCCGCCAACTGCAACAAAGTATATTCCGCTATGTTTTTTTATGGCGTCTACAACCGCAGGGGAACGCTCCCCTTTACCAATCATAACCCGCAGCCCCGCTTCAATAAGCTGCGGAGAATGGGCATCCATACGCCCGGATGTTGTGGGCCCCACAGAGCCTATCGGCTTACCCGGCGGCGCGGGGCACGGGCCCGCGTAAAATACCGCCCGGCCTTCGTATTCAAATGGCGGGGCATCGCCCCTTTGCAATGTTTCAACCATGCGGGCGTGGGCCGCGTCGCGGGCAGTGTATATTTCGCCGGAAAGCTCAATTGTGTCACCGGCTTTTAACTGTTGGATTAGCTCTGTTGTAAACGGGGTGGATATTTTCATTTGTACGGCCTCCTATTTTCGGGTACCCCCTGATATCAGGGGGTAGAATTACAACACCACACACTTATGCCTTGCCACATGGCAGCCAATGTTTACAGCCACGGGCAGCCCCGCAATGTGGGTTGGGTACGTTAAAATTTTGACGCTAAGGGCAGTAGTCGTACCTTTAAACCCGGACGCGCCAATGTTAAGCCCGTTAATTTTCTGCAAAAGCTGCCGCTCCATGTCGGCCCAGTGAGGGTCCGGGTTTGCGGAAAAAATATCTATGCACAATGCCTGTTTAGACAACATGGCCGCCTTTTCCATTGTACCGCCAATGCCGATACCGACGATAATTGGGGGACATGGGCTAGAACCTGCAGCTTTAACCGTTTCAATTACAAAATTTTTAACGCCTTCTATGCCTGCGGATGGGGTAAGCATTTTTAGCGCGCTTTTATTTTCGCTACCAAAGCCCTTTGGCATAACGGTTATTTTTACGGTGTCGCCTTCAACTATGTTGTAGTGGATTACCGCCGGGGTGTTGTCCTTGGTGTTTACACGGTTGACAGGGTCTGCAACCACGCTGGCGCGGAAGTAACCTTCTTTGTAACCTTGGCGCACACCTTCATTAATGGCGGCGTCCAAGCTGCCGACTATGTGAGCATCCTGGCCAATGTCCACAAAAACCACCACCATGCCCGTGTCCTGGCACAGGGGCATGCGTTCCGTTTCTGCCACTTTCATATTTTCGATAATCATATCCAGGGCATTTTTTGCCGGTTCGGATGTTTCTGTTACACGGGCCTTACATATGGCAGAGCGTATACTCTCATCGGCGTTAATGTTGGCAGAAATACATAGCTGCGCAACTGCGTTTATTATTTGTACTGCGTTAATTTCCCTTACAGCCATGCTGCACCTCTTCTAATTTAGCAGTTTTTCGCCGCCTTTTGTCATTTTATACGGGTCAAGTATGGCGCGCAGCCGCTCCTCGCCCAGCTTTGCAAGAATTGATTCGTCCGCAAGGCATACATCCAATACAGAAATGCCTTGTTCCCGTGCTTTACGGGCCACGGCCTCTGACGCTTTGTAGCCAATTTCCGGGGTTAGTGCAGTGGCCAGGCTTGCAGATTTGTCCACATAAGCCGCCATGCGCTGTTTGTTACGGTCACTTACGGCAATTGTGTCTATGCAGAATTTGCGGAATACGTTAAAAGAGTTGTTCATCATGCTTACGGATTGTATCAGGTTAAACACAAGCACCGGCTGCATAACGTTAAGCTCAAACTGCCCCGCTTCGGAGGCCAGACAAATAGTGTGGTCGTTACCAATTACCTGAAAAGCCACCTGGTTAATAAGCTCCGGCAAAACCGGGTTTACTTTGTCCGGCATAATAGACGAACCGGCCTGCCGTTCTTCCAGTGTAATTTCCCCCAAGCCGCACCTTGGGCCGGAGGCCATAAGGCGCAAGTCATTTGCAATTTTAGACATATTCATCATACAAATTTTAAGCTGAGCAGAAACTTCAGTAAAGCAGTCTGTGTTTTGTGTGCCGTCGATAAGGTTTTCGCAACGCCTAATAGGGAAGTACTTGCCCGCAACTTTACCGGTTATGGATTTTAGGTGCTTTATTACCGCAACCACATACTCCGGTTTTGTATTTAGCGCGGTGCCAACCGCCGTGGCCCCCATGTTTACCTCGTACAGGTAATTTCCCGTCTGCTCTATGCGGTCGATGTCGCGCTTTAATACGCGGGCGTAGGCATCAAACTCTTGCCCCAGCCTTATTGGAACAGCGTCTTGCAAGTGAGTGCGGCCTATTTTTATAATTTGGTCAAACTCTTTGGACTTACGCGCAAAACTTTGGTGCAGCTCTTTCATTGTTTCTAAAAGATTGTTAAGCAGCAGCCTAACCGCAATACGTGCCGCCGTTGGAATAACATCGTTTGTAGATTGGGACAT
>WQTQ01000069.1 GCA_009786175.1 Bacillota bacterium
AACTCCGGCGGCGGCTGAGGGGTATAATTTGCGTTAACAAGCAACAAATGAACTGTTTGGCCGTATACAGTAATGTAAAAATTAATATACTGCCACGCCCCATTTTTGTTAACGTCCACCAGGTTGAAGTAATCCAGCCAGCCTGTGCCGTCTTGCCACACGCGGCCAACACGCACAAACTCTTCTGCGCATTCGCCGTCTTGGTCAAGGGCAATTATTGTATCTGCCGCCGCAAGGTATACAGGGGTATTTATGCCGTCAAGCTGTGTCCACATGCGGATTATGCCTGCTGCTGCAAGACTTGCATTAGGCCTGCTTGGGCTGCCGCCTTCGCCGTTGTTAAAGATGTCGAATGATGGAGCCGGGTCAATAACGCCCAAGTCTGCAATAAAGGAGTAGCGAATGTAGGTGTTATAGGTGTAATTAAATGCGGCGGCGGCCCCTGCCGGGCCTTCTGCGGCTCTTATGCGGCTTATATACATTACCAATTCTTGGCCGTGAGCAGGATCAAAATCGTTAAAAGTGATGTCAAGCTGTGTATTGTCATTGCTCCATGCAAGTGTAAAGTCGCCGGAGAAATTAAAGCCAATACCAAAATCGCGCGGGTTAATAGCCGCAGGGAATTCTATTGTCCAAACATTATTAACAAGAGTATGGCTTGTCGGATGCGCAGAAAAGTTTGTAGGGCGGTTGTCTATTGTACCTATTTCATTGCCGTGCGGGCGCGCCCCTGTTCCGCTTGCAAGCCAGTGCGGATATGGTCCAATGTGCTGCACCGCAGGGCTTGGCCGCCAGATGGCGGGCTGGTCGGGCTGTCCTGTATTCCAGCCGCCTACATGTAGGTTTTGCTGGAAAGACATTTCAAAAGTAAAGCCCGGCATGGCTTCAAACTGTAAATTACGAAGAATATACGCACCTGTACCGGTGGTACCCTGTATGCGTACGCCCCATGGAGTTATCCAGTTGCCGCCGCCTTGCCACGTTGTTGCTGTTACGGGTACTTCTTCGCCTGTGGGCGGAAGTATAAACAGTTGCAGCTCATCTCTGTTTACAAGTGTGCTTGTAAAGCCGAAAAGCGTAGCGGCAGAACCGCCGATATTATCTTGAGTAGAGCCGCTGCGCAGGGCTGTGTGTACGTCTATGCCTTGGAAGAACGCGCTTCTGCCGCCGTTTGGCACGCTAAGCTCGTAACGGCCTATCTGTACTTCTGTGGGCGGGATATTAAATATGGCTTGTCCGCCGGAAACAACGGCTGTCCATGTGTCAAGCACAACAGGCGCGGCGTTGCCGTTTCTGTTCCACAAGCGGTTTTGGTCACCGGTGCTGCGCGCTGTAAGTGTCACAACAGTTCCGTCCGGTGCGGTGGTGTGGGCAACAACTGTGGCAGGAAGCCCTTCCGTTACGTGAACGGTTTCAGTCCATACTGCATAATAACCGGGACGTGCCCATGGCATCCAGTCGGATTGTACTTCAATAGGGCTTCTTGTCAGGTAGCCAGGACTTGGCCATATTCCGGGATATGCCACGTTGTTAATATCTTCAACATATACTTGGTCTGCTGTTCTTCCGCCTCTGAAACCTGTTTCCGTATCATGGACGGGTTGGCCGAACAGATAGTCAACAACTGCCAGCCAAACAGGGGCATCGGAAGCGTGAGGGCTGTGACTGCTATTTTTTGATAAGAAAATTAAATTATCGCTGTCTAGGAAATGGAATACTTCCTGTGCCGCGGCCGCAACCGTGCGGGCAGGTGCCCAGGCTGTCCATGTTCCGAAGTTGGCGGTTTCTAGGCTAACGAATGCTCTGTTGGGGTTGGCTAAAGTTGGGGAGGTAAGTGCAATTGCCAAATGCATATCGAAAGGAAGCAGGTGTGTGCTTTGTTCATATGGTGTGGATGTTGCAAATCTTTCCGCAACCGGGCCCAATGCGCGGCGGTTGGCCAAGCCTGTTCTCATTGTTTCGTGGCGGCTGTGTACGCGGTTGCTTTCCTGTGCCGCAAAAGTATCCGCATGATAATATTGGATTCTTCCCGCATGAGAGAAACGGAACGGCGCGACTCCGCCGTCACCGCCGGACTCATGCGGCATGGTTACTGCTACACGGTCGTCGAATACGCCCGGGGAAAGAGCGCGTTTACCTGCGAAAGAGTTCCCCGTAGTAATAAACGCGTTATAATTTACGCCCAATTGCGGGTTTAGCTGGAATATGTCTATTAGCCTTCCTACTTCCCATGCACGGGCGGCAAGAGAGCCTGTGTTGTAATGAACAACATCTGGGTTAAACGGGAACAATGTAAAGTATGCACTTGTTCTTGCTTCGGCACCCGGGGCATCTGCAAGGCCTATCCCGCGTGCGTGTAACGCTGCCGCGTTGGAACCGCCTGCGCCGCCTACAATAACCGGACCGCCTGTACGGCGCACTTCGTTGCTGCCGGGGCATGGCGCGTTAATGTCGCAAGGGTTGGGGCAGCACCAGAAGCCGTTATCATAAAGCTGTTGCCAGCTGGGTAAGTTTACGCCCGTTGCACCGTTCCATGAGTGCTGTATCGGGGTACCGTCAAGGCGGTGTTCGTTTACCGTAATGTTTATTGCGCCAAGGTTACGCGCAGCGTCTGCCGTTTGATTCGTGTTAATTTGCGCCTCTGTCAGGTTTACCGTCACATTGTTGTGTGTTGTAGGCCATATAAAACCGTAATAATAATACATAAACAAATCTTGAAGTTCTGCGCGGCGCAACTCCCAATGTTCTTGAGTTGCAACTATTCCGTCTGCCGGATAGGCATCACTTGGCCGCTGCGCGCCAACCGTATACCAGAAAAATGTGAACGGGTCGTTTAAATACGGGGTATAAGGCATAATGTCCGCAAAATTTGGGTCAAGTAGGTCCGGGAAATAATCCCGCCTGGGTGATAATGGAGGCGTGAAGTAGCTTCCATCGTGGAAAAGCCCTACATTTTGGGCCGCGGCGGCCACATCCGGGTGCGTAATACCGATAAGCGCGCTTCCCCAGTGTGTTATGTTTCCGACTTCTAATACCCACATGTCATTGCGATATACGCCCGGTACGGCATCATCTGCCGGTACGCGGCGTAAGCTACCCATTTCCACACCTGTGTCACGGGGGTTAAATGTTGTTATGTGGGTAATATCCAATGGCGGCGCAATGTCGCGGATAAATTCAATTACAATTTCAGTACTGGATTTAACGCCTGCTTCGCCATTGGCAGTTAGGGTAAATGATGCGGGGCCAATTGCTGTACGTGTAAGGACAATACTGTCAATAATAAATGATGTGGTTACGTTTTGCGTGGTTTGTATCCTAATAGCATTTTGTGTTACAAGGTTAGCCTGATTAGGGCTAAACTCAAAGGTAAGTGTGAAGTATGGAGACGCATTTGTTACTGCAACCGTGGCTGAAAGGTTACTCCAATTGGCCTGTGCCTGGCGAAGAACCATGTTTGTAGGGCCCGGAATGGGGGTAATGGCTTGCCCCTGTACAACAAGCTGATAAGTGTTAACCGGGCTTAATGTGCCGTTATTCACAAATGTTCTGAACGGAATTTCTAGCCCTTGCCAATCCGCACCGGGCCTATCCGTTACTTGAAGCGAATTTAAGTCCGGCTCTGATAGGTTTGCTACGGCAGTTACCGTAGGTGTACCGGCGCGGCTTAGCCAAGGCGTGCCGGCCAGTGTGGTTGTTTCATCGGCCTCAAGCCCTTGGATGTAGTCATCCGTTTGCATAGACCATATTACCAAATGTGGTGCAATGGTCTCTGCACCGCCGCTTTCTTCGAAGCTGTCGGCAAAAATGTTGGAGGCTGCCACCAATACCATAGCTATGGCAAGGATTAGTGTAGCCGCCTTTTTGAATGTTGGTCTTTTCACAGACGTGTCACCCTTTCTGTTTTTGGTTGTGTAAATTGCCAACAAAGTTTACGAAAAAACAGTCGTGTTGGCATATTTGTATAAAGTATAAACTACGTACTTAAACTTTTACATGGAAAAAACACATATTGTTTGTGTTTTCAAAAGATAACCCCCTGATATCATATTGGCTATGTGATATCAGGGGGTGGGTTGGACTTAACACAAAATTTTTTTATAGCAGCACGTTGTCTTTTACAGAAAAGTCACAGGTCAGACATAATAAATCGGCAGTTTAAGGGGGTTGTCCACTTCAGAAAACCAACAAAAAAGGAGCAGTAGGAATTTAACTCACATGTGCTTAACGATGGTCGAGCCGGATATGGTAAAAAGATTTTGCCGACGGTGTCGACAAAATTGAGCTGGTCGCATATTATCGAATTGCTCCCGCTTAAAACGAAAGAGGCTCAGTTGTACTATGCAGATGATGTTGTAAACATAGCCCCATTCATCACAAATAAGTAAATCCAACTTACAAGAGATTCAAGATACTGGCAGAGCATTATCCGAATCGCAGAAGACGCTTCGGCTTACGATTCAATCTCATTGCGGGTATTTGTAAATTTGATATGTCGCCTTTGTTATGCAAGAGGTCTAATATATAAATGCACTGTTTAAGCTGGAGCGTGAGTTTGCAGAGCTCTTGTCAGAAGAACGCTATGAGAAACGGCTTCAAGAATCGAAACCTATTTCTGATGCTTTCTTTGCATGGGCGGAGAATCTTGGTGCGTTGCCAAAAACGCTTCTGGGCGAGGCTTTATGGCGATAGAAAACCCAAGGATATTTGCCAATGTGCTGCCGACAACTGCCAGGGCGCTGCCGCCTAATATGATGTTCGCGCTTCTCGTTGATGTTGGCGGGCGCGTAGCCGGAACGGATGAATGGGTATTGGGTAATAATACGACTGCCGCTACCCTGTGGGGCGGCAATCAAAGACTTCCACAAAGCGGTTGGTAAGCTACAAAGTTAGTAAAATTGGCAGTCAGGGGCAAGAGCAATCTTGCCCCATTGTCAATTCCTTGCTAATTCTCTGTATTTTATAATGCAAAAGCCCTGACTTTCGGCTATAATATATATAAGC
>WQTQ01000070.1 GCA_009786175.1 Bacillota bacterium
GTATCTCTGTTGACAAACGAGAGAATCAACATTCAAGAGATAGCGAGACGACTGGGACATACAAAAATTGAGATGACTTGGAACACATACTCTCACTTATATCCACGCGAAGAAGAAAGAGCCATCGAAATTCTTAACTTAACTGTATGATTCCGTACACGTTTTGTACACGTTTTAGTAAAATAAAATGCAATTTAGAAATAAACGCCGATAAAGGCAGATGACAGAAAAGCATTGCAAAATAAAGACATTTAAACGCTACTTAAATGAAGATGGGGGACAAATAAATGATGAAATTTGTACCGTCCTCCCCCACCATTTCTATCCAAAGGCAAACCTCGATAATCCGTGTGGTTATTGGGGTTTGCTTTGGTGTGTAGGGCATGGTAAATGGTAAAAGTCAGTAGCAGGGATACCCATAGCCAACCGCAAAAGCGCAATTAAGTGATTTTTACTACGCGCAAACATTCTCATTGGAATCTTGTTTTAACCGTTTGCGCCGGAAGTGACACAATTTTTTCACAAACAACTAATTTTTCTAGTGAAATTAGTCAAAATTAGTAAGAATTAGTAAAATTTCAATTGACAACATTATGCGACATAGCTATAATATGCGATATGGTTATAATATCATGCGAGATAGTTGTAACAAGCGTAGAATAATGGCGTATTATCATAGACTGCAAGTAGAACATTTCCAAAAAAGTTAAAAAATTTGAAGAAATGGACTTGACAAAAATGGGTTTGTATAACACGATTTTCACAGCACAGCGCAGAACAGCTCGGCACCGCACCGTATTAGGTGTGCCACAAAGCTGTGCGTTAAAGCTAAATACGACACAAACCATAACAGACGGGAGCTTCCGATAAGGGAGTTGCCGTTTTTTTAGTGCACCCCTAACGGTGGTCAGTTACATTTTGTGAGCCGCCGAACAATTTAGGATTGCAGTAGCGCAATACGTTGTGGTCAAATGGTTTGCTCGGTTGAATGGGCGGAGGCAAAACCGGCGGGAAGGAGGTTAACTGAAACTGCGATAAGTAAAAACCAGAGGATGCGTAGAAAATCCGAGGATGCGTAGAAAATCCGAGGATGCGGGAAAAAACTTTGGAGAAAAATCTCTAAGCCAATATCAAAATTATTTATTAGGGGGTTATCTTATGTCAAACGTAGCAAAAAAATTAGACATACACAGCTTAATTTCGATTGGAATTATGGTATTTGCGCGATTTATACCTGTGAACTATCCGTTTACTCCGGAAGGGATGATGCTATTCGGAATTTTTATTGGGTCTATATATGGAATCGTTAAAGGAAATATTTTTGCGACGTGTATACTTGCGCTGTTATTGCTAGGTGCGAGCGATGTGACGACTGTGACGGCAGTTTTTGTATCAGTATTAAGCAATAGTGTAGTCATGTTCCTCATATTTTTGTTCATATTTGTTGGTTACTTAAATTCTGTGGGTTTCGCTAGCACACTCGCGCTTAAAATTGTGCAGTCAAGAGTTACTAAAGGTAGGCCATGGGTATTGACTATGTTATTGATGTTTGCCGCGTTCTTGCCCTCAAGCTTTATGAGTGTAACCGCGGTTTTTCTAATTTCATTGCCCCTTCTGTATGCCATATGCGAACAAGTTGGAATGGAAAGAACGGATAAGTGGCCGACACTCACGGCAATAGCCATGGCTTGTGCGTGCTCATTTGGACTTTTCTTTTGGCCGTTTCAAGTCGGTCCCGCGGGAATTTTTGGACAAGTGGAAGCGGCTGGGTATGAAGGAGGGGTTCCCTTTCTTCAATATGTGCTCTATATGGCTGTAATCGTAGGATTATGCATATTAGCACTAACTTTGGTAATAAAGCTACTAAAACCCGACATTTCTAAACTGTATTCGTACTCTCCACCTGAAGAGAAAGTTAAATTTAATTCTGATCAAAAGTTTGCCGGCGTTCTTGTAATTATGCTTTTGGTGTTATTCACAGTGCCGCAGTTTTTGCCGGCAGGAACAGAAATTCATCGGTTTTTTGCGCAATTCGGGACATTCGCTATTGTTGCTTTTTTGCTTGCGTTAGGATCAGTTTTTCGTAAGGACGGAAAGGCGCGAATTAATGTAGCGGAGGCGGCTAAAGGTTTACAGTGGCCTTTGGTTATAATGGTAGGAACAATACTTGCGATAACAGGGCAATTGCTCAGACCGGAGTTTGGTTTTACTGTACTTATCACTCAAAGCTTAGGTCCGATTATTGGGGCAGGTGGTGAGCTCCTATTTACAATAATAGTGTTGCTTTTGGCATATATAATTACCAACGTTCTAAATGCGCCAACCATTGCCGCTCTTATGGTGCCTGTCGTGGTTCCGATTGCAATGGCATCGGGATTCTCTGTCATGCGGACTATGGTGCCTTTCATGATGGTAGCATATATTGGTCTCACTTTCCCTTCGGCACACCCACTCGCGGCAATAATACACGGGCACGAGTCAATTGGACCAAAGCCGATTCTGAAGTATATTCCGCTGTTTATGGCTGTGTCTTTTTTAATCGCCTTACTGGTCGGACTTCCTTTGTCGAGGATACTCTTCTAGAAGGCACATTCTTGAAACGGGCAGTATTCTTTTCCCTGCCACGGATTTTTTACAAATTTTACAATGCCGAACTAACTTTGCGTAGTGCGGTAATTTAGATTAGAAAGGAACCATAAATCATGGCAATTTACGATGAAATTAAAGCGGCAATGGGCGAGTTGGACGAAGACGAGGTTATAAGGCTAGTAAACGAAGCCCTGGTGAACGCAGACGCCAACCAAGCGCTTGTGGCATGTCAGGAGGGCTTAAATATTGTAGGTGAGCGCTTCGAAGCTCAAGAGTATTTTGTCAGTGACCTTATTTTCGCCGGTGACATTATGAGCGAAGCAGTTGGCATACTCAAACCGGCCCTTTCTGCCGGAGGTGATTCAAGCAGTGCCGGCAAAGTGGTGCTTTGCACCGTAAAAGGCGACTTGCATGATATCGGCAAAAATATAGTCAAATCCCTTTTAGAAGCGTCTAACTTTGAAGTTTTCGACTTGGGTATCGACATTGCCCCTGAAGATGTTGTGGCCGCGGCGAAAAAGGAAGGCGCAAATATTATTGCTCTGAGCGGTGTGTTGACGCTCGCTATAGACGCGATGAAAGAAACAGTTGACGCCTTTAAGGCGGCAGGCATGCGTGATCAGGTCAAGATAATCATAGGCGGAGCCCCCGTAACTGCTGAAGTATCAGAGATGGTGGGCAGTGACACATGGAGCCTTGTGCCGCAAAAAGGCGTCAAAATTTGCCTAGAATGGGCTAAACAATAGTGATTAAAAGAGTGTTACAAGAAATTATATGAAAAGGAGTTCAAAAAATGTCTGACGTAACCGCATTGGCTAAAGAAAGGCTTGAAATTTTTAATGATATATACAGAGGCAACGTGCCGACCAGAGTGCCAGTTGCAACTCCGCTTGCGCTAGAAGCAATGGCTCAATATTCCGGTGCAAGCGTAGCAGAAACCTTCTGGGACATCACCAATGCAGAACATGTGTTTGACAAGGTGTGTCAAGATTTCCCCGGCGACTTCGCCCCCATAGGCACAAGGCGGTGGCCTTCATTTTATCAGCTTCTTGGTTCTAAACCGTTCGTAATGAGCTCTACCGGAATTATGCAGCATCCCGAAGTCGCAGGGATGGATGTTGAGGATTACGACGCCCTCATATCCAACCCCTATGACTGCATAATTGAAAAGATACTGCCGCGTCTGTACTCAGAGCTTGACACAACACCGGAAAAGAAGGCACTGGCGCTTGCTAAAGCTTTTCGGGCGTGGAGCGATGAGGGAGCGGCTGTGGGAGCTTTGAATGCGAAAATTAGGGCAAAATACGGATTCGCTACCATAGCCGGCGGGGGCACCACTGCGCCTTTTGACTTTGTCGCCGACTTTTTCCGCGGATTCAACGGTATAGCTAAGGATATACGCCGCTGCCCAGAAAAAGTAAAGGCAGCCTGCGAAGCGTTGACCCCTCTCCTTGTCAAGCAAGGAAAGCTTATGGGACCACCGGGGATAGGTATGACATTCATTGCATTGCATATGGCGCCATACCTGCGCACAAAAGACGCTGAGCTATACTATTTCCCAACGCTAAAAGATCAAGTTGAGCAATTGACTGAAATGGGCGCGAATGTTCAGTTGTTTGTTGAGGCAAATTACGACAGGTTCCTTGACTACTTGCAAGAAATGCCTGATGGAACCATCATGCGCTTTGAAGAAGGTGATCCAAAGGTCGTAAAGGAGAAGCTTGGCAAGAAGTTCATCCTTACCGGATTCTATCCGATTTCACTGCTTATGACCGGTACGAAAGAGCAGTGCGTGGACAAAGCCAAGGAACTGTTGGATATCCTAGCGCCCGGAGGCGGTTATATGTTTGATTTCGATAAAAGTGCCCTTAATTTAGTTGGCAATTTTGTTGAAAACCTGCGCGCCGTACAGGAATTCGTTATTGCAAACGGCGTCTACTCTCCGGAAGAAAGATCCGGAAATGTCGAAATTAAGCCGAGACCAAACAGGAGCAACGAAATCGTATCGGGAATAGAAGCAAATATAAATTCGAAGTACTACACAACTTGGCCTGACTACAAGGCAAAGCATCCCGAATTATATCAAGGTATTGACGATGTAATCGGAACAAAAATCAAAAGGTATGAAGACGCCATGTTCTCTTTTATCATAAACCTTTGTTCATAGGTGTTTTCAGAGGCGTTCACAGCAGCCGGTTTGTAGGTAGTTCAGAATAAGAAGAGAGCCTGAAAACACTGGGTTTTCAGGCTCTTGTTTAAGTTTAAAATAATCCGATCTAAAAGAAAGAGAAATGATGAATTACATTCTTAACCGCAGTAAGCGGAAAACAATCGGAATTTATATTATAAATGGGGGAGTGGAAGTGCGTGCGCCGTACAACTGCCCTAAATCGGAGATTGACCAATTTGTCGCTTTGAAAGAAGAATGGATAAGAAGCAAACTGAATGAAGCCCAAAGACAAACAGAGAA
>WQTQ01000071.1 GCA_009786175.1 Bacillota bacterium
CCACGCCTGTCCGGTGTGGTAGAGGACATGCACATGGCACTTACGGTTGTCATAATTATGCCCAGGCCAAAGCCGTAAATTATTGCGGCGGCAGAAAAAATTATGATTCCGCCCGTAACAAATAAAAGGAACAGTGCGCCCCCAAAAAGAGCTATGCCAAGCATCAGCAGGTAAAATGGCTGGCGTACTTTTGGCAGCGCGCTTCCCAAAATAATGTTTGCCACAAACATTGTGCAGGCTTGCAGGGTGTAAAAAATCGCAAATTCTTCTATGCCAATTTCCGTGGCGTAAACAGGCAAAAATACCACTGCCCCCGCATTGGCTACCATAAGTACCAAAAAGACAATACTTGGGGGCATCGCGCTTTTTTCAAAGTACTGCCAAAACCTTTTGTGGCCGGAAGAACTTTTCGCCAATGTGGTTCTTTTCGCAACGGGCTTTTTGTACCTTATTGTGGCGGAAATAGCCAAGGCCGACGCAAACAACACCGCGCCCCCGACCCACGCCGGAGTATAGTTGCTGCCAAACAAAAGAGCCATGGCAACCGCCGGGCCCGCCGCGCTTGCTATTGTTGGGAAAATACCAAAGTATGCCAAGCCCTTTTTTACTTTTGTTTCCGGCACAACATCGGTAACAATGGCCATTTGCGCGGTGGAAATGGCAGAAAACCCAACCCCTTGCGCCAGGCGGAAAAAAATAATGGCCGCCACAAATGGCATAAAATTCATGCCAAGCATACCGGCCACCATAATAACAAGGCCGGGGATAATTACAACCAATCTACCCTTTTTATCCGCAAAATGCCCGGATATTGGCCGGGCTGCCATAGCCGCGAAGGCAGAAATGGAGGTTGCTATACCAAGGAAGAAAGGCGCGTAGCCCAAATCGTCCATGTACAGCGGCAAAATAACCATTGTAACCTGGTTGGCCGCCATAAAAAGCGCGCATGTCAAGCAAATTTTTATGTAATTGGGGTTAAACAGTTTATCATTCACAAATGCACCCTCGTTTCAATATTCTCGGTGGGTAAACACATAGATTTGTCGTTATGTAAGAAAACTGTATTTTTCCTGAAGCGACTATCGATCATCGCCGTGGTTTTCGGCGATTAGCGATTCGGAGCTAAAGGAAAAATACAGTTTTCAGGCTATGACGTGTTACTTTATTTCATCTTACCTGTACACATACACTGCTCTTGTGTTTGCATCCCAACGGACACTCGCGCCTAATATCCACGAAACATATCTGGCAGGTACAAATATTCGGTCATTTATTATTACAGGAGTACCCATTTCCCGGGGCAGCGGCTCATCAATAAGAAGAGATATTTCATCCTCGTTATGGGTAATGTATACCGTGCGTGTTTCACTATCGAAGCGAACCGGTATGCAAAGGCTGTCGGCGATTATACCCAGTGGAACCATTGTACGGCCACTGGTGCGGTCTATGAAAGGAGCCGCATCGCTTTCCATTTCTTCACCCTTTAACGTGAATGTTGTACTGTCTACAACAAGACGTATAACTTGGGTTGGCTGGATGAACATATGCTGCCAAACTTCACCCATCGCATTAATGTGCGTAATTTCGCCGTCTGCAACCCGAAACAATGACGGAACGCCGGCAACGCCAAACCTGCTTAAAACAGGTGCGCCGCCTTCGTAGTTACGCCAATTGTCCGAATTGTAATAATATACAACAGTTCGCGTTTCTGTTGCCACCCTGTAGAGCTCACTTGCAAAAGGTACACAAAACGGACATGTTGGCCGTCCAAAATACACGAAACCGTTTTGAAGGGTTAGCAAATCTGCGGGATTTCTAACATGAACAACATAGCCTTCCGCAAATTCGCGCTGGCTTAAGAAATCTAAAATTTTACCGATATACTCATTTACATAATCGGCGTCCGCAGCCTCGGGTTCATCATAATAGTTTTGAACCGTCACTCTTGCCAATACAGTAAACCCGTCTTCGGTAACTGCAATTACATCTTCATCGTTAGCATCCAGGTCCCAAATTTGGCGGGCACCGGCAATTAAATTGCCGTCTTCGCACCAAACAGCCAGACGCCATGTTACGCCGGTGCCTTCCGATTCCCTAAGCAATTCCCTGATGAATGTTTCCGCTTCCGAAATTTCTAATGCCGTGCCGCTTGGGGCAGCACTTACATTGCCGCTAAATATCAGTAAAACCGACAACACTACCGATGTGCATAAAGCCAATATTTTTTTCACGAAGCATCTCCCCTACTTTTATTATAGATTCTTTAAAAACTCGCAATCTTCCTCGATACATGTAAAGAGGTCATCTGCGTAGCTGTACTCACGTTCCGTAATAAACCCTTCGGCACCTTGGACAAGGGCCGCATTTTTAACTGCCTCCCAATCAATAATGCCTTTGCCTGTGGCAACATTCCACTCCGCTTGCTTTTTAAAGTTCTCAATTACTTCCGGCGGAATTTGCGGACGTCCGTTTTCATCCCGTGGGAACTTGCTCCAATCAATTGGTTTCTCTGGACCGGCAACTTGGGAACATTCCTTTACATGTATAAGCTTGAACCGCCCGGGATATTTTGCAATAAACTCTGGGCAATTTACGCCGGAACATGTTGCCCAACCCACATCAAGTTGTATACAAACATTTTCTGGGTCGGTGTTAAGCAAAATTGTTTCCAGCAAATAGCCGTCTTTTCCTTCCAAAAACTCGTGACGATGGTTGTGGTAGCCAAACTTAATGCCACGTTTTGCACATTCCGCACCTACTGCATTAAGTTTTTTGGCAAATTCCAACGCTTCTTCGTAGGTAGAAAAGCTTGCCATTGGGTCGATAATGTATTTGATGCCAAGCTCTTCCGCAAAATCCAAATGCCCTAAAACCATGTCGGAAATAATGTGAGTGCTTAGGGGCTCTAGGTTTAGTTCCGCCAAAAGCTCCTTTAACTCTGCCGCACTGTATCCGCCGTAGTAGCCCATGGCAAACTCTACGCCGGTGTACCCAATTTTTGCAAGACGTTCCAATGTTCCTTTGAAATCTTTTGCTGCGTCATCTTTTACAGAGTACAATTGAATGTATCTCTTGTCCATACAAATTCCTCCTTAGTTTTATTGTATAATTTGTAACAGAAAAGCCGAAAAAATGCAAGAAGTCTTGTTATTGCAAATTTTATGTTATAATGCTTTTAAAATATGATGGAGGTGCAAATCATTGTATTATTTGGCAATAGACATCGGTGCATCCAGCGGCAGACATATCTTAGGCGAAATTGTAGACGGCAAGTTGAAGCTGGAGGAAGTACATCGGTTTAGCAATGGGATGGTATCTAAAGCGTGCTTGCACACGCATTTCGTACAGAGCGATTTCCCAGGGGATAAAAATCAACCGGTAAGAAAATCCTACCAGTTGGTTTGGGACACAAAAGCCCTGTTTGAGGAAATTTTGACAGGCTTGGCAAAGTGCAAAGCTATTGGCAAAATCCCGCAAAGTGTCGGCATTGATACCTGGGGCGTAGACTTTGTACTGCTGAATAAATCCGGCAGCCCACTTGGCAACGCTGTAGCTTACCGCGACAGCCGTACCGACGGCATGGACAAGGTGTTAAACCAATTTATAAGCGAAGAGGATTTGTACGCTAAAACAGGTATACAAAAAATGCCGTTTAACACAATTTATCAACTTCTGGCATTAAAACAGCAAAACCCGGAATTGCTGGCAGAAGCAACAGGTTTTCTGCTAATGCCGGAATATTTCAGCTACTTGTTAACAGGTGTAGACAAACATGAATACACCAACGCCACAACAACAGGCATGATAAACGCCCACACCGGGGATTGGGATTTTGATTTAATCGAGCGGGCAGGCCTGCCTAAAAATATATTTGGCAAAATTGTTCCCCCCGGCACAAAACTTGGAGGGCTTCTTCCCCACATAAAAGAGCGAGTTGGTTTCGGCTGCAATGTGATTTTACCATGCACACACGATACTGCGTCCGCGGTAGTGGCCGCACCAATAGATGAGGGCTGCATTTACCTCTCCAGCGGAACATGGAGCCTTATGGGTACAGAATTACACGCGCCAATATGTACGGAAGCAGGCCGCAAAGCCAACCTTACAAACGAAGGCGGGTTTGGAAACACTTACCGCTATCTTAAAAATATTATGGGGCTGTGGATTATCCAAAGTATAAAATCGGAACTTGACGATAAGTACAGCTTTGAGGAGTTGTGCGAAGAAGCCGAGAAAAGCAGCGGCTTCCCATCGCGTATTGATGTTAACAACCACAGGTTTATGGCCCCAGCAAGCATGATTGACGCCATAAAAGCCGCCTGCGCGGAAACAGGGCAAGAAGTACCGGAAAACATTGGAGAGTTAACATTCTGCGTATACCAAAGCCTTGCAGACAGCTACGCGGGTACAGTGCAAGAGCTGGAAAACATTACGGGAAAATCCTTTGATAAAATATGCATTGTTGGCGGCGGGAGCCAAAATGTTTACCTGAACCAACTTACCGCCAATGCCTGCAAACGTACCGTAACCGCAGGCCCAACGGAAGGCACCGCCGCAGGCAACATCCTTGTGCAAATGATTGCCGCCGGGCAACTGCAAAGCATAGACGAAGCGCGGCAATTAGTCAAAAACTCGTTTGATATAACGGAGTATATAGGAGGTTAAAGATGTCTACTTACTACCAAATCGCCAAAGAGCGATACGCGAAAATTGGTGTTGATACAGAGGACGCCATCAAAAAACTGCAAAACATTGCAATTTCTATCCACTGCTGGCAGGGTGATGACGTTGCCGGTTTCGAAAATGTAGGGGAACTTTCCGGCGGCATTCAGGTGACGGGCAACTACCCGGGTAAGGCACGCAACCCGGCGGAATTAATGGCAGACTACGACAAAGCTATCTCGTTAATACCGGGCAAGCACCGCATAAACCTGCATGCCAGTTATGCCATTTTTGAAGGGGAAACCGTTGCCCGGGACGCGATTGAACCCGCCCACTTCGCAAAATGGATACAATACGCAAAAGAGCGCGGCCTTGGCATAGACTTTAACCCAACATTTTTTGGCCACCCAATGGTTAAAGACAATCTTACACTTTCCAGCCCCTGCGAAACTACCCGC
>WQTQ01000072.1 GCA_009786175.1 Bacillota bacterium
ATGCCGGGGCTTAGCCCCAACACCCCCAAAATACTATTAAAGAGCGGCTCGCCGTCCGGGGTGGTAAACCCCAAAAATATACAAGCCAATATAACGCAAAAACAAATTAGGCCACTTAAGTAGTCGGCTTCGTTACTGCTCATTGCAGCTGCTCCTTCGCATATAGGATACGCCGTACAGACTCATTTAACCGCGCCCTGCTAAAATACCCGACGTGATACCCGAACAGCATTGCCTGAAAGGCTTCCGTCGGGTTGGCAGGGATAAGTAGAATATCCGCACCGGCCAAAAACGCCCCAAGTGCAATTTGCCCACAGGTAAAATGGTCTGTCAGAGCACGCATTTCCAGCCCGTCGGTTATGATAAGCCCATCAAAGCCCAGTTCCCCGCGTAAAATGGTTTGCAGCCAAAAATCCGAAAAAGTGGCGGGTAAGTTGCCGGAATCTATCCATGGCTGCATCCATGGCAGTAATGCTGTATGCCCGCTAACCTGCGGCGTGGAAATATGGCCCGTCATTATAGCTGCCGCGCCTGCTTCTATGCCATGTATGAATGGCAGAGCTTCCACCTGCCAAAAGCGTCTAATGTTATGGTTATGAAACGCCAGCTGGTAGTGGCTGTCTTCATAAGTGTCGCCGTGGCCGGGGAAATGCTTTAACGTTGCGAAAACGCCGCCGTTTTGCAGGCCTTCCACTGTATGGGCCACGTTAAGACTTACTTCCCGCGGGTTGCTGCCAAAGGCCCGGTTACCAATTACCGCGTTAGCCGGGTTGCTCCAAACATCTGCCACCGGGGCAAAGTTCATGTTTATGCCAAGGGTGGTAAGCCGCTGGGCGTTTATGTGCCCTATTTCGTATGGGTGGTAAAACTCTTCGTTACGCAAGGTTTCCCCGTCACCGAAATAAGAACTAAGTGCCAACTCCCAAAACCGCTGCCGAGACTGCCCGATGTCATAAGCCGCCGGAGTCGGTCCGCCTTCAAAAAGCCTGCCAATACGGGACACTCGCCCGCCCTCTTCGTCGGTAGAGATAAGAAGGGGCAGCCGCGCCCGGGCTTGCAAGTCCCGTGTTAATGTCTGCACCTGCTCAATTGATTCCACATTGTCGCCAAACAAAATAAACCCGCCAAATGGGATTGTATCCAGCCAAGGCTCCAGTCCCGGGGTTACCGCAGTTGTTTGCCACGGTAAACGGGGCATTATTAACTGGCCAATTTTTTCTTCTAGTGTTAGCTGTTCCAGCCAATATTCTACAAACGCGGAAAATTGGGGCTGCGGCTCGTATGGGGTTGGTTCGTCTTGCACATGTGGCGTAGGGTTGTCCAATTGCGAAGCAGGTGTGTATTCCGGCTGCTGCAGTACATTGGGTTCTACAGGGTTTGAGCCGGGGGCCGGGCCTTCAAGGGTTTGGTGTCCTGTGCTTCTCCTGCAAGCCGCCAAAAGTACAACTAACACTGTCAACAATGCAAGTAATAAAATTTTTTTCATTTTGTATCACCAGTTTCATTGCAAAATTCATGCGTACCCCCTGATATCATATTGGCGAATGTGATATCAGGGGGTAGCGGGCTACATGTTCAGCGAGTTCTACAACGCCTTCAGCAACTCCTGCAAAAACGCCCACGTATTTATCGTAGACGAAATAGACAGCCGTTCGTCCGGTGTGTGCAAATCTATATTTGTAGGCCCAAATGAAATAATATCAAGCCCCGGTAATTTTTCGTCAAAAAGCCCGCACTCAAGCCCCGCATGTATTGCGGTAATGTTTGGCTCGTGCCCAAATATAGGCGTGTAGCATTTTTGCGCAATTTGCAGCAACTGAGAATTTGGGTTGTACGGCCATGCCGGGCTGCGCTGCATAAAGGTAACTTTCGCGCCGGTTAGGTTTGCCAATTGGCTTATCTGCCGCTCCATTTGCCGGTTATAAAACCCGGCCGCGCCCCGTGGAAACACAGAAATTTTAATGCCGTCCTCCAATGTCTCCGCAACGCCTAAATTACATGAAGCGTTCACAAGCCCTTCAATTTCTGTACTCATACACTGCACACCGTTAGGCATAAGAATTAACGAGGCAATTACATTGCTGCCGCATTTTTCGGTCAAAACTTTTTCTGCGGAACTTTTTTCCCACAGTATTTCCAGCCCTTTATCTACGGCGCGGTATTGTACGGCAAAATCCGCGCGGCATTTTTCCAATATTTCATAGGCTTTGTCTGCGGCATTTTTCGGGATTACAATTGTGGCGAAGGCTTCCCGTGGGATGGCGTTAAGCTTCATTCCGCCGGAAATGTGTGCAATTTGCACATGTACCTGCTGGGCTAACGCCGCCAGGGTATGCCCAAGAATGCGCAGCGCGTTGCCCCGCCCCTTGTGAATATCCCCGCCGGAATGGCCGCCGGTCAGGCCCTTTACCGTAATTGTGTACGCAGTTGTATCCGGTATCAACTCTTCCCAACATACGGGAAGAATATACTCCACGGTTGTACCCGCCGCGCATCCCATAATAATTTCGCGGCCTCTGCTGTTGTCCAGGTTTAACATGCGAGTACCGCTAAGCAGCGCAGCCTCCAAATTTTGGGCCCCTGCCATGCCGGTTTCTTCTTCCGTTGTAAGCACAACTTCAACAGCCGGGTGCTGCAGGCTTTTATCTTCCAACACCGCCATGCACATGGCTACACCTAAGCCGTTGTCCGCACCAAGGGTTGTCCCTTCCGCTTTAATAAAATCACCGTCTACATACAGCTTTATTGGGTCTGTTAAAAAGTCGTGTTCCGTTCCCGCGTTTTTCTCGCACACCATGTCTAGGTGGGCCTGCAGTATGACGGCGGGCTTATTTTCATATCCCGGTGTGGCAGGCTTGTAAATTACAAGGTTATGCCAGTTGTCCTGCACAACCTTGTACCCAAGTTCTGTCGCGTATTCTGCGATTAAATTGCTTACGGCCTTCTCGTTGCCGGACCCACGCGGGATTTGGCTTATTGCTTCAAAATGCTTTAATACCGCCTGTGGTTGATATTTTGCAAGTATCATGGTCACTTCTCCTTCAAAATGTCATTTTCTTAGGATTAAAGCTACCATATTATTGGGTTAAATGCAAAAAAATTTCAGATAATTACAAAAGTGCGTTGATGTAAGCGTCATAATTTTCCTGCTCTTTTAACAGTTCTGCCATTCTGGTCATTATTGCGGCGGGTGTCCACCCTCTTTTTTTGCTGTAGTACTGCTGCGTTATTTTTATATACTGCCACGGGTGTACAAGCTGTGCATAAACAATTGCCTTTGCAGAAACGGGCAAAGGGAAAATACCATCGTAAATATCCATAAGCTTTGTCAGAGGAATCTCCCGCTTACTTCGCCTGGCATAACGGCGCAAAAAATTTGCCAAATCTGTAATTTGTGCGTCTATGGCAGCCTCATTCCAATTTATCATGTAACAATTGCCATCCCAAACAGGCATATTTTCTTCCTTTAATGCATTATGGCAGATATGATTTTCTGCTATTGCGGTATTGTAAAGCCTGTGATAATTTGTCTGCGCCAAAAGTTCTGCAGATCTTGCCGACGCGCTTATGTACTGTGGGCTGCTTTTGATAAACATGACATCAAAATCTGACAGCCGGGAATTTTTATTTGTCTGTCTTGCCGTTTTTGCCAAAAAAGCAGAGTTTTTCGCAAAAATTTCGGGAAGGGGCGGAGACACACCGGGAATTAGCTCTTGCGTAAACTGTAACCCCCGTGCCGCTTTGTGGAAACGCGCAAGACATTCTAACGCCAATGTCATATTTTGAGGGCAATCCAAATCTAAATCACGCCCCGGGACGTACCGGGACATAACAAAAGTCTCCCGCCCCAATTGCACAAAGGGTGTACCATAGACGCTAGGCGAAATTCTGTCAATCCACGGAAAGCCCGCCTCATCTAACTGTGTAAGCAGCCGGTACCGTAATTTTATAGAGTTGTGATGCTCCTGGCTTTTATGTATTTTATAAACATCTGTCTTCGTTTTGCATAAATAATATCCCCGTTCTTTAACGGCCCTTACACCGTGCAGCCTAAAATGGCCCGGTAAGTTTGCGGCAAAATCACTCATAGTAATCACTCCCTTACAGACAAGTGTATGACGGCGGGTTGGATTTTAGTAGCGGCCAACAGTCTTACAAAAAATTTTTGAAATGGTATTGACAGACTTTTTTGTGTATGATATATTTTATTTAAATCAGTAATGATTATTATTATTGAAAACCGAGGAGTGATGCCAATAAAATTGGAATATGGAACACGCTTGCGCGCGCGTTGGTTACCTAAAAGCAATTGGAAAGGTGTGTTTAAAATTGAAAATCAGAAAGCATAGTCGACAAAGAGAGGCTATTTTAGCAAAAATTCGTTCTACTACTTGTCATCCAACAGCAGACTGGATATACCAAGAAGTAAAAAAAGAATTTCCCAATATAAGTCTCGGAACCGTTTACAGAAATCTGGTTCTGTTTCGGGAAGACGGGGATATAGTATCTGTAGGCAATGTTAGCGGACAAGAACGCTTTGACGGAAACATATCGCCTCACGGACATTTTGTTTGCCATAAATGTATGGCAGTTCTTGATATAGACTTACCCGGTGATCAACCCGGGTTAACTACAAGTCCAAGCGATATTGGTGGAAACAAGATAGAACGGATAGATTTTACCGCATACGGAACTTGTTACATGTGTGCATAAAAAATAAATAATTGAAAGGAAGAACATTATGGGATTAATCGGTAAAAAAGTAGAAGCATTTGAAAGCGATGCTTTCCAAAAGGACAAAGGTTTTATTAAAGTTTCTTCAGAGAAGGACTTTATAGGAAAATGGAGTGTTGTTTTCTTTTATCCGGCAGATTTTACATTTGTCTGCCCAACAGAGTTAGAAGATTTGCAAAGCAGGTATGCAACATTAAGGTCATTAGGTGCAGAAGTATACGCCGTGTCAACAGACACACACTTTACACATAAGGCATGGCATGACCATTCTCCGGCAATCGGTAAGGTTGAATATATTATGATAGGTGATCCTTCTCATAAAATTTCACGCATCTTTGATGTGCTTATTGAAGATGCCGGGCTTGCTGACCGCGGTACGTTTATAATCGACCCGGAT
>WQTQ01000073.1 GCA_009786175.1 Bacillota bacterium
ATGTCTATTTCGACAGTAACATCGCCAACATGGGCATAACCCGGGCCGCCATAGTTGCCGGCGTGGCTAATAATAAGCTCGTAGCGTCCTGCTACTTGAATATCCGCATTATACCTGACGGAATAGCTGCGTCTAAAGTGGCCTACGTTGTTCCAGTTATTTTCCTGGCTTGGGCCTCCTTCGCCATACAAGACTGCCATGGCAACAGGCAGGATTGTGTCTTCGAATACAGGCATTATAGGGTTGAACTCGCCAACGCGGGTAATTTCAACGCTTTGCAGGTTCATAAACCAGTCGTTGTTAAGTTCCAGCGCGGCAAAAGATAGGTCATAGGCACCGCTGCGCAGCCCAATAACGCCAATTTCGTGACGCTGGAAGTCTCCCCAGCCGCCGGTTTCGTTAATTACAAAATCTTTGTGTACACGGTTGTGAACATAGCTGAAGCGACCGGTACCGCCTTCACCCGGCTGAGCGGCAGCAATAATGGTAACGCTGTAATTGCCATCTTGGGCTACACGCACCGGCCAGTGGATTGCACCGTCTGCGCACCAGAAGCCAATGTTTGCAGGCTCGAAGGCCAAGAGACTGCCTTCTCCTAAAATGGCCATACTAAACGGTAAAACCGTGGTGCCTGTAGCGGAAACAGACATCATCATTTCGCCTACCCTTTGCACCAGTATACTCACAATTGCCGCAAACTCGCCATTTGCAAAACTTGTTGGGGTAAGAGTAATTGTGTGGCGGCCTTCAGTTAGCATTAAGTAGCCAACCGCAAGGGTTTCACGGGCACCGTCTGTGCCGGGCAGCTCGCCGGGAAGGTCCATTATAGGGCCGGTAAGGTTAAAACCTGCATAGCCGCCTTCTTCGCGGACATATACAACTGTCACGCGGAAAGAACCTCCCAAGGCTACGTTAATATCCCAAGAAATGTAGCTGTCGTCTGACAAGTCGCGAATAAATGTGCCGTCGTATATTGCATTATTAAAGCTGGCATACCTTACATTAAGGGGCGCAATGAAGTCCTGGCCCACGTTTATTACCGTATTGTTGGATACACTGGTTGGCACTGCCTGAGCAGGCTCCGGTTCCGGCTCTGGCTCGGGTTCCGGTGTTGGTTCCGGCTCCGGTGCCGGTTCCGGTGTCGGTTCTACCACCGGTGGCGGCTCGGGTTCCGGTGTCGGTTCGTTGTTGCGGCCGCAAGCTGTAAGTACTAAAGCTGTGGCCAATGCTAAAATTATTAGCATTACTAGATACTTTCTTTTCATTTCATCTCCTCCTTGATATTTTGCTACAGACATGTTATCACATAAATAATCCATTATCAATGGTATTGAAGCGGTCAGCCCGGGTTTACCTCCAAGGCAGTGTCCCCCACAAAGGCAGTCCGGGGAATTCTTCGCGCAACCTGTACCTGGTAATGGGATATTCGTAATCCATGTATTCCAGCGGAATAGGCTCGCCGGACAGCATATGAGTTACATCACGATGCACTTCGCGCAAACGCTCTATGTCTTGTGGGCGTAAATCCGCATGGTTGCCTGCCTCGACACGACGCAGAGTTTCCGTAACAGGCAGTATGGTAAAATCCAGCCCCTGACGGGTTGGGTCATGCTGGCGTACCCAAATTGGCACATATGACGCACCAACTATTTTGGCGGGGCCATCGTCTATCCTTTTAAAATCAATATAGAAAACCGCACTTGTCTCCCGTGGCTGTGTGCGCTGGGCAGACACAAAATTGGCCATGGAATATGCCATAAACGTACGCCGTACAGTGCCGCAAGGGTCTGTAATGTATACAAATTCCGCGGGAAGCAGTGTGTGTGGGTGGTGGTTCATTACAATGTCCGCACCCGACTCCAGGAAGAAATGCATTGTACGCATCCAATTAACCCAACGGGTATCTGTTCTGTCAAAAAAATCCCACTGGTGGCCTCCGCCCCTGCGGTTCATTGTACCGTAGTATTCTATGCCTATGTGGGGCAGGACAATGACAAAATCCGGTTCCAGCGCACGGGCGCGGGCTATGGCACCGGCAATCATTTCGTAGTCAATTTGCGACTGCTCTACAAGGTCGTGGTAGACAATTTTCATCATGTAGTTGTAAAAACCCAGGTCAATGGCATTGGTGTGCATAGACACGCTTAAAAGAGCGAAGGTAAAACCGTTCACTTCCACTATTGTAGGCACATAGCGGCATTCCGGCGTTAAAAATGTGCCGGTAAAGCCCAGCCCTACATCGTTCAAAATTTCTATTGTAGACCGCACACCGTCCACACCCGCGTCAAAAGCGTGGTTGTTGCCCGTAGTTACATAGTCGAAACCCGCGTACAGCAATGCTTCCGCCAATGAACGGGGCGAACGGAACAACGGCCAGCCGCGGAACCTTTGATGTACAAGTGTTGTTTCCAAATTGGCAATGGCAAAATCCGCAGACCGGATATACGGGGCTATGTAGCGGAATTTGTAATGAAAATCATAAACCCCTTCGGATACCCGCGCCGCGTTTAGCTGCTCTATGTGGCACATTACATCACCGACAAAAGCCAGGCGCGCGGTGTGAATTACCGGTTCCGGCGGCGGGATAAACAGCTCATAAAGCGGCAGGTCATCAGCCGTTGGGGGCGAGGGCGGTTCAAGAAGAAACTCGTACTCTGCGGTTGGCTCTTCCGATGGCTCTTGTGTCTCCACAATCACCGGATAAATTTCACTGCCCGGTTGCCACAGCCAAAGTGAAATGACAGTGACCGATACCATGAAAAACACTGCCGACATAAGGCATATTATCTTCCATCTTTTACGTGACATATTAACCTCCAATTTATCCAAACACCTCTATTGCCGCAATAACACACAACATATCTTCGTCAATATTATTTCGCCCGTACACGTCCCGGAACCTCTCGTGGTATTTGTCGGTTTTCAGGTTCCATACCATCGACCACAATGTCCAAAAAATATCTACGTGTTTATCGCCTACACCGCCATTGTCCAGGTCTATAAAACCGCTAAACTGCCAGTCGTCAAGCATCACATTGGGCAGGCAGTAATCACCGTGCAAAAGTGTGTCCCGTTGCAGCATGTGGCCACATTTTTCCACAACAGCCCAAGCTTCTTCCGGGCTTTTGTAGCCAAAACTGTCCGGGAATTCGCTTTTATCATAAGTATCATTGCGGTAGTTGCGCTCTGCCCCCGCAAGATATGGGGTGGTGTGGTCTTGTACCGGGCAGCCGGAAAAGTCTAAACTGTGCAAGAAAGCCATCCGCTCTGCAAGAATGCCCACCAACCGCTCCGGCTGGTCAAGATATTTTTGGGTGGTGCAATCGTCACCGTTAATCTTCTGTGCCAAAAGCCAGTCTTGGTCATTAGAAATGTACGAAATTACACCGGAAGAAAGCCCCTTGCCATGGAAATACCGGGTCATTGCGGCTTGCCGCTCCAGTGTGCCTTTTGGCGCAGATTTTAAGAAATATCCCGTGTCTTTATCTATAAAGATAACCCTTGCCCGCGGCGAGCAGCTGCTGTCGTACAGCTTCGCGCCGGAAAGGAACGGGTGAAATTCTGCCGGATACCGGGAAATATCTATGGTTATCGGTGTTTGTGTCATTAGAATGCTCCTCGTATATGGATTAAAAAATAAAATCTGATTGTATTATATCATAAAAAATCAACACGCGCTCTAGCCGTTCATATTGTTTAAAATGTGCCATGTAGTTGTCATATTACTGTGGTATAATTTACGCGGGTGATGAAAATGCAAATAAACAGATTATTTGAAATTGTGTATACCCTTTTGCAAAAAAACAAGGTATCCGCCGCGGAATTGGCACAGCAGCTTGAAGTTTCCAGGCGTACAATTTGCCGCGACATAGACATATTAAGCGGTGCGGGTATTCCTATTTATACGGAAAAGGGCAAAGGCGGGGGCATTAGTTTGCTGCCCGATTTTGTGCTTAGCAAGTCCATATTAACCGAGCAGGAACAGCACGAAATACTGTCGGCACTACACGGTTTGTCAAATATCAAGAAAAACGAGACAGTTCAAGTTTTGCAAAAGATGTCTGCAGTGTTTAACAAAACAGCACAAAACTGGATGGAAGTCGATTTTTCTGACTGGCATTGCGAAAATGACTTTTTCGGCGACTTAAAAACCGCCATACTGCAAAGACATATAATTGAGTTTGACTACTACAACAGCTATGGCGAAAAAACTTCCCGCCGTGTACAGCCGATACAACTTTGGTTTAAGTCCAAATCCTGGTATCTGAAAGGCTTTTGCCTAACAAAGCACGCAGAGCGGCTGTATAAGCTGGCACGAGTAAAAAGCCTTAAGGTAACGGGCGAGCATTTTACCCCACAAAACATAGCCGCACAACTAGACAACCGGCAAAAAAACCGAGATGTACAGCAAGAAGTTACACTTAAACTTCGCATAGAGCAGCAAATGGCCTATCGTGTGTACGACGATTTTGGCGAGAACGAAGTAGATAAACAAAAAGACGGAAGCTTTCTTATAACCGTAACATTCCCGGAAGATAACTGGGTATACAGCTTTTTGCTGTCTTACGGACAGCACGTTGAAGTATTAGGGCCGGAAAGCATACGGGAATTTTTGAAGAATGAAGCTGAAAATATTTTAAGAAAGTACTTATAATGTGCCGCGCAGTTGTCACATTCATCTTGATATATTTAGTGTGTACTGCACTTTTGCTACAACACCGGCATTCACATCCCCGGTGTAATAACAGAAGAAATGGCACTGCAGGGATAGGGTTTTCGTAAAACTACCCCCTGATATCATATTAGCTATATGATATCAGGGGGTAATTTTTCGTCACTGCGAATTATTCCAAAAATTGTCATAGATTATATGTATTCTACTCATTGACTTGATGTGACACAACATGTATCATTAAAGAAAAACACCAGGTATTTTGTGGAAAGCTTGCATTTATTTGCGCAACGCCATCGAATACATACACCAAGGAGGATACTTTATGTTCAGAAGAACCACGCGCATGTTCAAAAAATTGGTAGTGTTTTTGATTATCGTAACAATGGCTACGCCGTCAGTAGTACTTGGGGTAGATTACCCGCAATTATGGGATAATTCACCATGGGATAACCTGCCCGAGATTGAACCGTTTTATTTCGACCCTGCGATGATAAGCAAAATGGATCATTTTGCAGATGGGGATTCACTTATCGA
>WQTQ01000074.1 GCA_009786175.1 Bacillota bacterium
CTCTTAATGCCTTGCTTTTCTATGCACATTTTTCGGCTCACCTGTGGATAACTTCTTCTTTTTCTGCTCTTTCTTTGGAATTTGGAATCAAGTTATCCCTAGTATGTATTCAGTGGCGTCGGCGCAAATAAATGCAAGCTTTCCACAAAATACCTGGTGTTTTTCTTTAATGATACATGTTGTGTCACATCATGTCAATGAGTAGAACACATATAATCTATGACAATTTTTGGAATAATTCGTAGTGACGAAAATTTACCCCCTGATATCACGTTACAAACATGATATCAGGGGGTAGTTATTTTAGAATATTCCTTAGACATGATAATTCCCTGTGTCCACTTGCATATAGTGACATATACGCCTTGCTGAGAGGAAACCCGTACATGAAACACCTTGTTTTATATACAACCAACCATAAAAACGAACTTATAAATTTTGCGGAAGCCACGGCAAGCCGCAACCTATGCGCCATAGATGAAATTTGCCCCGGGCCGCAGGGTTGCAGTATTAAACTTAAGTGGCAAGCTGCTGTAAACAACCATTTTATTCAATCGTTGTTGCTTTTGCTGTATAACATTGCAATAAAAGAAAACCCCATTTACAGGCATTCTTCAAAACTACGCCATATGGCAGAAAATCTGCTAAATACGCCATTACATAAAGACGATTTAAAGCGGCTAAAAACTTTCCTGCGCACGGGTAAAGAGCTGCACATAGACGGATATGTCACCTTTCGTATGGAAGAGTTCCGCGAAAAACTTGACATGATGCTTTATTCTATCATAAAAAAAATACACTCCAATAAATGACAAAATAAACTCGCTATTACAGCTATAATACATCCATGATTATCCAAAAATTACTACTGCTTGAAAGCGAAGCCCAAGAAGCAATGCGAGCCTTAGAAAAAGAGCAAGCTCTTTCAGCTAAAAAGGCAGAAGAAGATTTATCGCGGCGCATTGCAGAACTTGAATGGGAAAAAGATGCAACAATTCAAAAGTTAGAGCAAAGCACAGAGGATGAAACAGCGGAGATTATTGCAATAATAGAGGCAGAGTATAAGCAAAAAGGGAGCGAACTAATTACAGCTTTTGCCGCAAACCGCGATACATGGAAAGGCAAAATTGTCCAAGATGTGCTGTATGGAGATTTATAATTATGAACGCCGCACTTACAGCAAAGATACTGGCCCGCCGGGCGAAGCTTGAATCATCAGGCTTTGCCCCGGGCAAAAACAGTGACCTTATTCGCTTTTTACTAAAAAGAAGCGAGCGCGAGTTTGCAACAAACTTTGCCAACGGACAGAAATCAAAAAATCTGCAACACTATTTGGAATTGTGGCGTGGCATTAATAAGCTGGATACTACATGTAGTAAAGCAATGAAGCGGATTATAGGCACGGAAATAGACCTGCAAAATATTTTATGGGTTTACAGGTTGAAGCGGTTTTATGGGATATTTGGCGATAAAACATATGGGTTTCTGGTTCCTGTCAGGTACAGGCTGTCTGCCGGTACACTCGCCAAAATTGTCGCGTGTAAAGACATTGCAACTTTTCAAACAGAAGTATCCGCCAAAATTTACAACAACGTTTTTGAAAATTTTGCATACGGAAGTATTTCACCGGAACAACGTATTTCTAACGCACTAAAAATCTGTTACAAGGCAGAAAGCCGCCATTCCCATATGGCACTTTTGTGTTGGTACTTGTATGAGTCAGGGCAGGTGTACAAATGATTGCTAAAATGAGATACATTAACATATCCGGGCATATAAACAGTATGAACCATGTTATTAACAACTACCTTTCCCGCTACGATATTCAGCTGACACGCACCAATGCCCATGGCTTAATGGAACCATTTTCTTCTCTAAACCCCTACACCGCTACATTGCAAAAAGCGGAGTATCTGTCAGATATAGCCGGACAAGTTCCGTTCATCTACTTTCCTCTTTCCGAAGCAGGTGCGGTTAACATGGTGGAAGAGGCCCACCGCGCCTATGAAAAACGGGATGAAAACCTGCGCACACGGGAAGCCGGGCTTAGTACTGCAAAAGATTACATCCGCAAGCTGCAGGATTTTGCGTCCATTCAGTGGGACATAAGTGAACTTGAAAAATTTATGTTCACTCATTATCGCTTTGGTAAGCTTCCGGTTACGCATTTTTTGCAGTACGAAAAATTTCTTTCGGATGATAACAAAATCATGTGCCACGTTGTAAAACGGGACAATGATTTTGTTTGGGTTGTGTATTTTACGCCATGTAAACATAAAGAAACCACAGATGCGGTTTTTGCTGCGTTAAAGTTTGAGCCAATAGACATCACCGATATTTGCAGTAAAGGCGGCATTGCAGGCACACCGGCCAAGTTGATCCAATACTGGCAAGGTGTATGTACACACATGGAAGAAGAGATTTTGTTACTGACTCACACCACTTTAGCAGAAATAATAGGCACACCGCAGCGGTTGGCAATTGCCTGTGCCAAAGTAAAAAACCTTTACAGGGCATTCGATCTAAAAAAATTTGCCGACATAAGCCCGGGCGGACAAATTTTTTCTTTTTCCGGGTGGATGACCGCAGAAGATACAGCGATACTGGAAACGGAAATAGATGGGGACAATTTGACAATACTCACCTTTCCACCGGAAGACGAACGCCTGCCAACGCCCCCCACCCTGCTGAAAAACCCGCCATTTTTTAAGCAATTCGAATTCCTTACCGGGCTTTATGGCCTCCCTTCACACGGCGAAATTGACCCTACGCCGGTTTTGGCGGTTACTTACACAATGCTATTTGGTCTGATGTTTGGTGATGTGGGCCACGGGGCTGTTTTGGCAGTTATGGGCATGTGGGTACGACATAAATGGAAAAGCCCCCTTGGCGGCATTATGGCAGCCGCCGGTGTTTCCGCCGCGCTTTTTGGCTTTTTGTATGGCAGTATATTTGGGTTTGAAGACATGCTGACTGCTTTTTGGCGGCGTCCGGCGCAAGATATTGGCGGTACCCTGGTGTTTGCAGCTATACTGGGCGTAGGGCTTATTACAATTTCCATGGTCTTAAATATGTACAATTCATTCAAACAACAGGACATCGGCGGTTTGCTTTTTGGGGCAAATGGTGCGGCGGGCCTGGTTTTCTACGGGGCTCTTCTTTATATGGCTGCACGTATTTTCATTTTTGGGCTGCCGATAACGGGAATGGTTGCGGCAACCGCCCTTTTCCCGCTGGTGTTTGTTGCATTTAAACTCCCATTGGAACGGTTAATGGACGGGCAAAGCATCATACCGCCGGGGGGAACCGGACAATTTCTCTTTAACACGATTATCCAATTATTCGAGACACTGCTAACCTACCTCACCAACACAATTTCATTTGTACGTGTAGGTGCGTTTGCCATAAGTCACGCGGGAATGATGCATGTAGTCTTGCAGCTTTCTCAAACGGCGGCAGGTACCCGTAATTGGATAATTTTGATTATGGGGAATGTTTTGGTTTTGGTAATTGAAGGGCTGTTAGTGGGCATTCAGGTTTTGCGGCTAAATTTTTATGAAATGTTCAGCCGCTTTTACACAGGCGGCGGGGAACGCTTTACATCGCATAAGATAGGGGATCGTTAAATGTTCATTTTAATTACAGGTTCTTTGCTGTTGCCGGTATATATTGCTCCGCTGGTTTTTTATCATGTAACCGGGAAAAAGCGCGGAAAGACAGCACTTATAATTAACCTAACTGCTTTTACTGCCGTATTTGTACTGGCAACGTTATTTTTGTTTACAGGCAATGCGTTCGCAAATACGACAACACCGCCCCAACAATCCGACACTGCAGTAGCGGCGGCGTTTATTGGGGCGGCATTGGTAACGGGCCTTGGGGCAATTGGTACAGGCATTGCCGTAAGTTCTACCGCTGCGGCGGCAATAGGTGCCATTAGCGAAAACGAAAATAATTTTGGCAAAGCCATGATTTTTGTAGCCATGGCAGAAGGAATCGCAATTTACGGCTTGCTAATTTCCTTCATGATTTTGGGGCGTGTGTAATGAAATTGTGTGGGACAGCTCTGCCAGCAATTTTGGTGTCAAATGAATAGAAAAGGATTTTAGTTCGTAAAATTTCATGCTTTTACCCAAGTCAGAAATTTCGTAGCTGCCCGTAACAAGCGCGGCGTCTTCAAGTTTTTTTAAGTGCATGTACAAAAGCGGTCTGCTCATGTTTACTATTTTGGCCAGTTCGCTAACGTACCTGCGGCCTTCTGTTAAAATGCCAATAATTTTAATGCGCATGGGGTGAGAAAGGGCATCAAAAAGTTTTGTGTACTCTTCATAGCTTGAAGGCGTTAAGCCATTTGGGTTCACCTTACTGAACCTCCCGCAGCATCTTGTTTATGGCCGCCAGGTTTTCTTTAATTTCCGCAAGTTCGGCCTTTAACTCGTTGGCCAGTTCTTCGGAAATTGGACCCCTAGAGCGGTGCTTGGCCTGTTGGGTGTCTGCCCAAGCCATAACCGATACACAAACAATAATAATTGCCGCGATTAACACAGCGGCCACAATTAGCAGCGTTACAAGTAAACTCATTCAAATCTCTCCTTATATTTTATCGCGAATGCATATACGCATCCAATTCATGTGTAATAATTATATTTCATGTGCATTCGTTTGTCAATGTTAAAAAAAATTTCCTCACAGAGGCACAGAGAACACAGAGAACACAGAGAACACAGAGAAAGGACACCTGCTTTGTACAAAGAAATATCAGACCGCAAGCTGGAATATTTTGAAAACACAATTATGCAAGACGTAGAGAGAGAAAGGGCAAAAGCGAGAAATCAAGCCTCGCGCCATTTAAACAGAGTCGCATCCGAAGCCATAGAAACCGCCACTAGACGCAACAAGGTAATAATTCAGACAAAGCACGAAGAAATTCGTAGAAATGCCAACAGCCAAATTACCAGGGCAAAAGTAAAGGCCATAGCCAAGTATGTAGAAATACGAAAGCAGCAAATAGACCGCTTGTTTGAGGAAATTGAAAACAGCTTGGCAAAATTCACGCAAGAACCGGGATATGAAAATTACTTGGTACACCGCATTAAGCAGGTACAACATTTTGGTGACTTCGCTATTGTAAAATTATTGCCACACGATACGCGCTTTAAAGAAGCAATTGCAGCCGCCACAAAACTTGCCCCGGAAACAGGTAGTCAAGACTACATTGGCGGG
>WQTQ01000075.1 GCA_009786175.1 Bacillota bacterium
CGTTGTTGTCAATTGAAATTCTTCGTATGTCATTTTTCTCACCGGCTTTTTATTACATTATAACACTTTTCTTAAGTTGTTGCCCCCCTGATATCAGGGGGTACGCTTTTGCGAAGAGCGAATCAACAATTTTTGTAGTTTTTCACCAAACTATTGACATATTAACCGATAACCTATACATTTGCCGTGTATAGGTTTTATTTTTAGAGGAGCGGATTATATGCAAGCATTCAAGTGGGCATGGCCATATGTCGCCCAATACAAAGGGCGTTTAATTTTTGGTCAATGTGTTAACATTCTCAATATTTTGCTAATGCTTATCAACCCGTTTATAGCCGGGCGCATTGTGGCAGATGTTATCCAGGGCGGGTACCACGAGTTACTGCCACGGTACTTGCTAATCATGGTTAGCGTCACCCTTGTGCGCAGCATAATGCGTTATTTCTTTTTGTTGTTGTTCGAAAGCACTTCCCAAAAAATCCTGTTCAACCTGCGGCGGGATATTTACAACAAGCTACATATCCAAAATTTCCACTGGTTTGACAAAAACCGGGTTGGTGACACCATGAGCCGCATGACAGGCGACTTGGAGGCCGTTCGCGGTTTTATCGCCTTCGACTCTTATGCCATACCGGAGAATATTTTGCTGTACTTTGCCGCCATTATCGCCATGGGCGTTATAAACTGGCAGCTTACTTTAATTTTGCTTGTTACAACACCGGTGGTTATTTGGGCCGCGCTAAAGCAAGCTAAGGAAATCCGCCCTACCTTCCGCGAAGTACGCGAGCAATTCTCTAACCTTAACTCCACCTGCAGCGAAAATATCGGCGGCAACCGGGTGGTAAAAGCCTTCACCAAGGAAGCACACGAAATCGAAAAATTTAAGAAGGTAAACCAGGCATTTTACGACGCCAACATGGGTGCCGCAAGAGTGCGCATAAAATACTTCCCAATAATGGAGACATGCGCGTCATTACTGCCATGGCTGCTGCTTTTGTTTGGCGGCCTGATGGTAATTTGGGGCCGTATGGAGCTGTGGCAAATGATAACCATTAGCGGATATTTGTGGATGATAAATAACCCAACCCGCATGTTTACTTGGGTTGTTAACAACGTGCAAAACTGCGGTACATCCCTGGACAAAGTGTTTGAGATGATGCGCCAGCCAATTCTAATAGAAAACCCGGAAGATGCCGTGCGTACAGAGCGTATCCAAGGCGCGGTAGAGTTCCGGAACGTGTCATTCAGCTACGACTACGAAACAAATGTGCTTAAAAACATCAGCTTCCGCGCAGAGAAGGGTCAGACAATTGGGATTGTAGGCGGCACAGGCAGCGGAAAAACCACACTGATGTCATTAATAAGCCGCTTCTATGACACAACTAAGGGTGACGTGTTTGTAGACGGCGTAAACGTTAAGGATTATTATATTCCGGACTTGCGGGGGGGCATTGCCTACGCCATGCAAGACGTATTTCTATATTCCGACACTGTAGAGGGCAACATCGCCTTCGGCATACCCAACGCGCAAATGGATGTGGTATACGAAGCGGCTAAAATTGCCGATGCCCACGAGTTTATCGAAAAAATGCCCGAAGGCTACGACACAATTGTAGGTGAACGGGGCGTTGGCCTTTCCGGCGGGCAAAAGCAGCGCATATCGCTGGCCCGCGCCGTTGCCACAGAGCCGTCCATTTTAGTGCTGGACGACGTAACATCCGCCGTAGACATGGAAACAGAGCAGCGTATACAGGAAGCTTTGGCAGAAAAAGTTACAAAAAGCGGAACCGCCCGCACCACATTTATTGTGGCACACAGGCTTTCTTCCGTGCAGGACGCGGACCTTATTCTTGTATTGGAAAGCGGCGAAATAATAGAGCGCGGCACACACCAGCAGCTTCTTTCCAAAGGCGGTTACTACGCCCAGATGTACACAGAACAGAAGGGAGCGGTTGATTATGGCGCGTAACACTTTCCGTACAGACGAAGTTGTTAGAGAAGAGAGCACATTCAACCTCCAGCGGATGATGCGCTTAAATAAATATGTGCTGCCCTACCGCAGAAGTTTTATTATCACGCTTACATTCACCATAATTTCCAGCATACTTGGGCTGCTTGCCCCTATGCTAACCATGATAATTATGGATACAGCCATCCCGGAGCATGACATCCCTCTTGTACTGCTAATTGCCGGGTTTATGCTGCTTACAATTGTGGCCAACGTATTCTTTTTGCGCTACCGCATGGACGCCATGGCTAAAGTTGGCCAGGGCATAATCCGGGACCTGCGCACAGAGTTATTTGTCCATTTGCAGCGGCTGCCGTTCAGCTTTTTTGACAGCCGCTCCCACGGCAAAATTCTTGTGCGTGTGGTTAACTACATCAACTCCTTAAGCGACATGCTTTCCAATGGGCTTATCAACGTAATTACAGATCTGTTTTCTCTGGTAATTATTGTTGTAATGATGCTGCTTATTAACCCACGGCTTACGCTTGTTGCCATGGCCGGTGTGCCGTTTTTGATTCTTGTGGTATTCCTCATTCGTATGAAAAACCGCAGAGCGTGGCAAATTTTCAGCGCGAAACAATCCAACCTTAACGCATATATTCATGAAAGCATTGCCGGGGTAAAAATTACTCAGTCTTTCAACCGGGAAGCAGAAAACAAAGTTACTTTTGCAGAAGTTTCCGGCAACGTACAGAAATCTTGGATGTACGCGGTCAAGGTTATGTTCCTTTTGTGGCCAAGTGTGGAAAACATCGGCTCCTTTGGTGTGGCGTTTTTGTATATCATAAGCGTAAGCATGATTGCCAATGAAACCCTAACCGTAGGCGTACTTGTGGCATTTGTCGCATATATCTGGCGTTTTTGGATGCCTATAAACAACATCGCCAACTTTTACAACGTGCTTGTAACAAACATGGCCAACCTGGAGCTTATTTTCGAGACAATTGATGAACCGGTACTGGTAAAAGATAAGCCCGACGCCGTAGACATGCCGCAAATTAAGGGCGATGTGGAGTTCAAAGATGTGGCATTCGGCTATGAAGAAGGGCAGACTATTTTGGATGGCGTAAGCTTCAAGTGCAAAACCGGGGATTCTGTTGCGCTGGTTGGCCCAACAGGCGCGGGCAAAACCACAGTGGTAAACTTAATCAGCCGCTTTTACGAGATTAACAGCGGCCAAGTGCTAATTGACGGCTTTGACATAAGCAACGCAAAACTTGCTTCCCTGCGCAGCCAAATGGGAATAATGCTGCAAGACAGCTTCTTATTTTCCGGCACAATAATGGACAATATCCGCTACAGCCGCCTGGATGCCACAGACGAAGAGGTAATGGAGGCGGCAAAGGCCGTTTGCGCCCACGAATTTATTATGGAAATGGAAGACGGGTACAAAACAGAGGTTAACGAACGCGGCAGCAGACTATCCGTTGGCCAGCGGCAGCTTATATCCTTTGCCCGCGCCTTGCTTGCCGACCCTCGCATATTAATACTGGACGAAGCAACATCCAACATCGACACCCGCACGGAAAAAGCCCTGCAAGAAGGCTTAAACCGCCTGCTGCAAGGGCGTACGTCATTCATAATCGCCCACAGGCTTTCCACCATTCAGCACGCAGATAAAATTATGTACGTAGACAAAGGAAACATTGCCGAGTCCGGCAATCACGCGGAATTAATGGCGTTAAAAGGCGAGTATTACAACCTTGTAATGGCACAGATGTGAGAAATGCCTCGTTTTGCAAGCGCAAGCGAAGCAATCCAGTGACTTTAAGCTACCATTCAACTCCAATGAGGTCTAATAAAATATGATAACGGAAACCCAAGTAAATAAAATGGTCGAAAAAATCCTAAAAATGTCTAAGTACAAAGAGGTTTCAATTCCCCCGGAGACGCTTCAATCCGTAATTGAAATGTCTCTGCCCCTGTCCAAAAACATCGCCGAACTGGAAAAACGGGTACGGGAGAAAATTCACAATATTGTTGCATTGTACTTGGGGGAAATGGATTACGAAAAAGCAGTTGACGAGTTTAGGCAGGTAAAGAATAACTGCCAGTTACTAAAAGAATTTTCTGCCCGGGCATTAATGGCTCACGCCTCAACAAAAGAGCGAGGGCAAGAGCTGGCGGAATTTTATCAAGTTTTATTCAGCCGCATAGGCAATATGCAAAGCATTGCCGATTTAGCTTGCGGTTTACACCCTTTGGGGCTGCCGTTTATGGGTTTGCCATCGGACACAGCCTACTATGCCTACGATTTAAATAAAGCGCGGGCAGATTTTATAAACATTTTTATAACGGAGCAAGGGTACAGCGGCGGATGTTTCCACGAGGATATTCTTACAAACCCGCCCCCGGAAGAGTTTGACGCAGCGTTTTTCTTCAAAGAAGCCCACCGGTTTGAAAAACGTGAGCCAGGTGTTTTGCCAAACTTTTTTGACAGTGTAAAAGCACATAAAATTGTGGTTTCCGTACCGCTGCAAAGCTTTGGAACCCATTGCGAGATTTACAAAAAGTATGAGAAAATATTTTGTGAGTACGCTGAAAAGCGCAACCTTCATTTGGAAAACTTTTTCCATGGCAATGAAGTATTTTTTATTATCGATAGGAGCAGCACACAATGATTAATGAATTTCTTAACACATGTTTACCTACGAGACTGAAATTACACCCTAAACCAACCACCAATACACCTGCTCAAAAAACAGCCCTGCCACGCCCCACGCGGGCAAATAATCAAACCGCACAACGCCGCGTACGCTAAATCGGGTGTGGCTGTAATCCCACGGGCAAATGTCGGCCCGTTTCAGCAGCGTGCCCGTCATAAATTCGCCAAACAGTATAAAAGACGCATAAATTAGCCCCCGCAGCAGAAAATTAACAGGGGCTAAAAACCTAAAAACCGGTTCCAGCACAACAACCGACCCGTAGATAAAAAACATCCACAGGCTGGTTTTGCTGGTCAGTGTAAAATTTTTATTTATCAACGAGCCAAGACCCGTCCAAAATACTTCCATCAAGCAGCCTATTGCGCCATAAATAATAAATCGCGTAATCATAAACGCAGTATGCCCAGGAAAAAAATATCCATACGCCACAATGGGGGTTAAGCCCCATTTTTGTTTACCTCCACCAAATCTCCCCATCGGGGCCTGTCCAGAGGCGTATGGCGGTTGTTTCTGTTTCAAGCGGCTGTACAAAATCAATATAACGTATGCCGTCACGCATGGTTAGTACCACTCCCGCGCCTGCCGCACCTGTGGCACTTACAACAAACACCGTACGACCTTCTTCGTA
>WQTQ01000076.1 GCA_009786175.1 Bacillota bacterium
TGCTAAGCCTGCGTTTGGCCTTGATGGGCTGCCGCCTTCGCCGTTGTTAAAGATGTCAAAGGTTAGGACAGGAAGCGGTAATTCTTCCGGTGTCCACAGATAATCCCGCGCAAATATCGCGAATAGCTGTGCCCAAGCATGGCAATCGTGTCCGCCCGGTACCTCATAATTAAACACTCTGTCCAATGTGTTGCTAAGTGTCGCAAGGTAGCCATACGTAGCAAAAACGCCGCGGCCTGAAATTATTGTCGGGAAGTCTCTGCCCGGTGCGTTGGCCAATGCTGCGGCAGACGCACCCATTGGAGGACTGAATACACCGTAAAACGCAAAATCTCCGGCATTGGTTGCAAATATATGCGTTGCCCAAGTGGCACCCAATGAATATCCTGCAATTGCGCGATAAGACGGGTTATCTGATACGTTAAAGTTAGCTTCAACAAATGGCATTACATATTCAAACAAATCTCTTCGTGAGTTGGTAAGCTGGGCTCCGCTTGTAAAGACCAAACCGTGTCTGGAGTTGTTGATACTTACAACAACAGTAGGCTCCATCAGATTACTTGCAATCAGGTTATCCATTATCTGAGGAATACCGCCGCCGTTCAACCAGTCCGAATTATCGTTCCACCAACCATGAGCCATATAAACAACCGGGTACGGTGTTTCCCTGTTCGGGTCAAAACATGGTGGAAGATAAATTAGCAAGTAGCCAAACAAATCACCGGCGTATGGTCCCATACCCGGGTTGCCCTGTGCCCATGCAGGCCCCGGTCCCGGTACAGGAATGCTGCTGTCAAACCTGGCAGATACAATCTGACCGCGCGGGCCGTCATGCGGCAGTTCCAGGTTACGGTTGTTAATTTCGTGTTGGAATTCGGAACACCAAGGCATACGCACTACACTATACTCGGTTCTCATGTTACGTCTTGGGTTATGACCTTCCGTACTTGGGGGCATATTGTAAGGATCCGGGACGCGTCCTGTTACAGGCCCGCCGATTACGTAATACCAGTAAGGTATACCGCCGCCAGGCAACGGAACTGTAACTGTCCAATATCCGCCGCCCACATTAAACATAGGCATAGTGAAAACGTAGCCTGTAGGAACTAAGCCGGGGCGGAATTCCATTGGGGTAAACTGAGCAGTTATACTGCGATCCAAGTAATCGCGAAGCATCGCTTCCAAACTTATGTTAACCGCCGTGGCATATGGGTTAAAGAATACAAATGTGGCCACATATCCTGTCGGCGAATTAACGTTGTGTGTAACTGTAACGCCGCGTACTGGCGCAACATCAGAAATGCGGTTATTTACAGCAATTTCGCGGGAATCAACGGCAACAGACGGTGCCAAGTTATATTCCGGAATTGTTAAAACAATTGTGCCTACTACAAAACCGTCGATTATAGCCAAATTATTGGTTTGTATTACCGGTGTAAACGGCCCTACAACCGCTTCAATTGCAGCCACTAAACTTGGAATTGTTATAACAGACATAAACTCGTCTTGCTCTGTAAGCATACCGGCAATAAGTGCGTTAACTGCCGCCCGGGCCGCGTCAAGCAATGAGTCTGCCACGTCTTGGCTTAACAGTGGTGTAACAATTACCATATCGTCGATACCTATTGTAAATAGGCTGGTACCGGCTCTTAATGCATCACCCGGGGCACCCCAGATGTTCCAGTTTAGAGTCAAGCCGTTTTCGATATCCGCAGGGGTCAGGGTGTAACTAAACCTAAACGCGCCGTTAGCAAAGTTAAACGGATGTACCAGTGTGTGTCCTGCACCAAGTCCTCTTCTAAGCCCCATGTGTTGGCCGTTGCCCGGGAAGTGTCCCATGCGTCCGGTAATGTGAAGCACGTCGCCTGCCCGCACATTTTGCGCGTTTGGCGGAAGGATAGTTATTGGTGCCCAGTTCCAGTGATGAGGGTCATTCGCGCCGTTATCGCCAATAAAGTTGGTAATAAAAGCAACTGTTTGACCGGCGTCAATGTGTGAAAATACTGTGCATCTTGTTTCACCCGGTACATAGAAACGGGCCAATGCCGCTTCTCTGTTAAGTGTTTGCATGTCGAAAGCAATGGCGTCCGGGAACTCTGCACGTACATCGTTCAAGTTACCGGGTGAGCCCGGCAGCCTTGCGTAAAGTTCCGCAATTTCGCACGGAACATACTCTATCGGGCCGCCAAGTGTCAGGAAACCCCACAATGTGGTATATCTCCAGGAATCATCGGTTGGGTCGTTCCACTTCATAACGTTAACGCGGGCTGTGTCCGCTTCGTTGCGGTCGTTAACCTGTGCGTCAAAACCAAGCACTACACCATACTCAGGGGTAATTACATGGAACGGAATGGCCATTATAACGTCATATCCGCGGCCTTCTACAATTCTTGCGGCAGACCTAAAGCCAAATGTTTCTGTAGTACTGCCAAAGGTTTGATAGTTGACAAAGTTTACGCGGAATTGTCCGTCGCCCTCTCTGTAAGTGCCTAAGTTATGGTTTGTCTCGCTTACGAAAACTTCTACGGAGTCTTGCTCCCATGGGTTTTCGGTATTTCTGCGCAGTGCGCTGTCTGTTACTTCAAGCAATACGTATAAATAATTTTCATCCCACAAAGCCCGTACATTTGCCATGGCCGGGTTAGGGTCTGTACCTGCTACACGTATATCCGTTACCATTACCTCGGAAGAATCCCATATGGAACATACTTCCCAATCCGTGCCTTCCGGTATAACTACCGTCGCATTTAATGCGGTGGCGGTTCTGCCGTCGGGCCTTGGCGGCGGCGGCGGAATGTAGTCCAAATACCTTTGAATTACAACCGACCTTAATTCTGTAATACCGCTGTGGTGCATAATCCGGATTGTGTTTAAACCTTGGTTCAACTCAACAGGAACCGGGAAGCGGCTGTCTATCCAAGCCGGTGTTTGCGGGTAATCAAAAATTATCGGGTCTCCGCCGTTTATCCGGTATTCGTGAGAAGCGGGGCCCCACGGTGTAACGTGGTGTACATACATTCTGTACTTGCCTGCCTCCGGCACGTTTATGGTAAAGGTTACTGCCCCGGGTGGGTCTCCGGGGTCAAGGAAACCAATAACATCGCCCCAGGCTATTCTTGCGGGGCCTTCAAAAACAGGGTTCCCGTCAACAATTCTAAACCTAATCGGGTCACCTAAGCCGTCCCATGCTTCAAATACAACTCTGTATGTTTTTACCACGCCGTTCCAGTCAAACATGACCAGAGCCGTGCCAAAAGGCTCGGTGATTTGAACTACTGTGATTTGAACATCCGGATGGCTTGCGTAACCTGCAACAACCGGAATATCTGTTGTATCGGCAGGAAGAGTGATTATGGTTTCATAAATATCAAACCCAACTATTCCGTTGACAGGTGTAGACCTTAACGGGTACCTTGGCATTTCGATAGGCTCGCCGTCTACAGTAATGTACACGGTAGGTACTATCGGACGTGATATTTCATGCCTGTCAGAGCTAAACCCTAATCCAATCAGGTCGAATAACGCGCCTGCGCCGCCTTCGGCAACAAGGAAAAGAGCATTCTTTTGGTCAAGATGGTCTACATATTGCGCTACGTCAATAGTGAATTGCGTAACTTCACGTTCGGAACCTGCAGGCACTTCAATTGTGCCTATTCTTGTGCCGTTCCATGTAGCATTGTTCCATGGGCTGTCAAGCCACACATGAACTCTAAATGCGTTATTTGTCCTTGGTGTAAGGAATAAGTTAAAGTGCGTATTATTCCCCACTGCTGTGCCTTCGAAAGGCCTGAGCCCAAATATATACTCGTCCAGCCCGCCAAAGCCAAAGTGCATGTAACCTATTCTGTGGCCGTTGCCTACCCCAACAATTGGGGCGTGGTCATCCCAGATGTTCCATGCGTCTGCCTGGGTCATTTCATGGGAGAGGTAGCTGGCTATACCTGCGGAGTAATATCTGTACGGCGGCAATCCAAAAATCTGGAAGCCTTCGGACGTTAGCTGGGCACCTGTGTACGTATGGGCTCCGGCACTTGTTGTCCAAATATTATCATCCGCAAATGGGCAAAAACCTCTTATTCTTACTCTTCCGCCATCGGCAACAGATTCTTCATCCCATTCAACATGAATAGGTGCCACCATTGCTTGACGGGCGTATCCGAAGTTTCTTGGGGCCCTGTGGTAAAACACATACCATTGGCCGTTAATTTCCAGGATACTGCCGTGAGTATTGTGTCCGTGTCCTGTATACGTTCTGCGTAACGCGGTACCGTGTTCGTTTGGCAATGGGCCGCGCGGGTCGATAAGAACGCCGCCGCTTCTCCATGGGCCAAGCGGTGTATCACCAAACGCGAAACGTTTCGTTGCGTTGGTGCTGCCCATCCCGTAATCCGGGCCGGAAAAGCCGCTGTAAACTAAAACAAACTTATTGCCTACCTGACGTAAGCAGGCTGCTTCAAAGAAATTAAAATCTAATATATTTTCGTCAGGGAAAATATAGGGGAAAACACTTGGTTCACCCGGCGCAAGTACACCAAAGGTTGAACTCGCGGGTATCATATGCCGGATTATTTGCGTACCGGGCCTTAAAGACCACATTGTATTTTGGTCCAGCTGGGCAGCATAAGACCTTACAAACCCCCAATATGCCCAAGCTCTAAAGCCAATTTCGTAGTCCGGGTCTTCCGGGTCGTCTACATACTCTATAAATACACCCGGGTCAAAACCAATAATACTGCCCGGGCGCAGTGTTCTGCCGTCCGGGTTAAGGTTAATAGGTTCAAACGGCCCGTCGGGGCGGAGACCTCTGGCAACCATGGCTTCCCTGCCCGGCCCGCGGCTGTGCGGGAACAGATAAAAGTAACGGCGTGTTCTGTTGCCGTATTCATCTCTTCTTAACACTTCTACCATGTCCGGTGCGTACATTGTGTCCCAACGGCCTGTAAGCGGGTCTTGGAACGTAAACACGGGGCCATCGTCACGCCAGTTTGTTAAATCGTCAATTGGTGCAGACCAAACCCTAACGTCCGGCCCGCAATATTCCGTAAAATTAACATCATGAGAGCCGATAATGTAAACCCTGTACTGCCCCGGGTTGTCCGGGTCTTCAAAAATGCGTGGTGATCCGTCAGGCAAATGCTCCCACAAAGGTAAGTACGGATTAACTGCCTGAACAGTTAGCGAAAGCATCGGCAATATTGCAAGAACCAAAGCTGCCAACAGTACTGATAAAAGGGTTCTCTTTACTTTTGTATACAATGCGAGTCCTCCTTGTGATTGTATATTTGATTAAATTCACCCCCTGATATCAGGGGGTGAATTTTGTACACTGCTGCAGATTACGGCTGCAAATTAATTGTCAGCAACTCTGTTACGCCTTG